>CAZHBK010000035.1:0-10958 GCA_964530465.1 uncultured Nitrososphaeria archaeon
TCTCAAACTCTCCCTCTAAATAACTTAAGTTAATATACTCTCTACATTCTCCAAACATCCAATAGTAGGTTGATTCATATGGTTTCGGATATACGCTAAATATATCGATTGGAGTAATTTTAGAAGCTATCTGCCTAAGTGGTTTAATAGACCTAGTATCACTACTTCTCTTCTTAAATCTCTTAATAACTATAGCTTTGAGATTCATACTACCTAATAGTGCTCCAAGACCCGCTTCAGACGCTCTAGAGATTACACCATCATAGCTATAGCATATTAATGTAGAGAATTTAACTAATTGCTCCCCTGCAGGTCCAATACATAATACGCTAACATTACCTAGTTCTCGAGATAATTGCTTATATGTCTCCTCAGTATTTAAACCCCATAAATTAGATGCATCCTTTAAAACTACATCACCATCATCTAAATATAGATATTTCGGAGACTCAGAAGATCCAGTTATTAAAATAGCTAGATAACCATTTAATACTAGATCTAGAGAAGATGGATTATCTAAACATGATGTTGTAGTTAGGTTTGTAAGTGGTGATTTAAACGTAAATACGATTCGAGAATTCAATATAGGATTTACATATGTTAGTGGGCTTAGGGATATAACTAGTGGGTTATCAACATGAAATTTATTAAATAAATAAACTCCTAATCCCCCACCACCTAAAAACCTACTTAGAACACTACTAGGAATATCCTCAACACTAACATCAGACTTAGATAAATCTACTCTAACTAATTTAAATGGTATATTAGATATCTGAGACATGATTAGTTAAATATGAATTACACTAGAACCATAGTTAAACATTAACCTTTATCTAATAACTACTACAATGATTATTATCTGGGATGAAGATTGCTTCCGGCTCTGAAGAATACCTAATGATGATAAGGCATTAGTCTGACCATTAGAATGAATGGATGGCTATTATACTAACCTTCTAAAATTAGTGCATTAGGTTAATCAATATCTCTCATGTTATTATTAAATGGAGGTTACTTTATGAGGATTGGTAGGATTGTTGGTAGGATTGGTCATATATATCCTATTAGGAGGAGGATAGGGCATATATATCCTATTAAGAGGTTAGGTGGGGTTCGTGGCTGTAAGGGTAAGGTTGAGGATTAAATGTTTGAAGACGGGTAAGGAGGTTGTTACATCTGCTCTAGTAAATTCTGGTTTTGAAGCTGAAACACCTCAATTGCTTATACCTAGAAGACTCTCCTTAGATCCCGAGGAGGCATACTTGATTGAAGTAGGTACTGCTGGAGGTCCTGTAAGGAATTATCTAATACATAATACTGCTGAAGTATTTGTTGAGACTAATGATAGAGTTGTAGGACCAGTTAAATGCGATATTATGATATCCAATTTAGAATATGAAGTATTAATTAGTGATAGACTTGGTGGTGAGTTAGGTATTGTAATACTTGATCTTAGAGGAAAGTGGAGATTCTCAGATGAAGATATAGTTAGAGAGACGGAGAAACCTCAATACTGGTTCTAACATACTAATAAATCCCTCCTATCAACTATAGGAGAAATAAACATAAGTAAATAAAGATACTTTACAGCTTACTTTACTTAATTTACATTGTTTGAGTATATGTAATGTGAGGATAATAGTAAGTTATAATCACGATATATAACTTTCAAAATAGTCTATTAGAACGTTCACATTATTGATTAGCATGTATGACGCTATGTTAATTTTGCAGTCTTTCTGTAATTGAGTAATTGAAATAATATTTGTGCCTCCCCTGGCCGCGCCCCCTTCATAATTAAATCTGGAGGCCGGGAAAGGGGAGGCTATAGTTAATATAGAAAGCTCTATATTTAAATTTAACTTCTAAGGCTCATTTTAAGTTAGACTTAGAATCTATCTATTGTTATTATTAAAGTGATAAATAATTAAATTCATACTGAATGGATCTGAGAATGATAAATACTAGAGATATGTATTTGAACAGGACTTAAAATACCCTTAATAATATTCAATAGATGTTAGTTTTAAACAGATTTACTATAAGTAAACTTAAAAATAATATAATTTACTATCCATCAAGAGAATGTTTTTAGTAGACAAACGATGCATTTAAATATTGCAACATTATTATTTTCCATGGGACACTGTAATATATCTAAATATTTAATATCACCAATATTAACTCGGTAATACTGACATTTTCAATATCAATCATGTGAGAACTGAAATTAAGGTGAAAAGATGAAGACTGAATGGGATGTATACGTTACGAATAGATTCATAAAAGACTATCGCGAATTGCCTAAGATGATTAAAGATAAAGTGAATAAGGAGGTTGAAGCTTTAAGGAGAGATCTATATGTTGGAAGACCATTGAAGGGAACCCCCTATTGGGAGAATTCGAATCGGAGATTATAGAGTAATCTATACCATTGATGAGGATAGTAAAACTATCATATTAATGACAATTATACATAGATGAGAGGGATATAAGAAGATAAGTAAGGATAAGCTAGTCTTCCTTTACATCCTCCCATTTGGTAATATTGCCTTTCTTAATATCTTCAATAGCTTCCATCAGTTTTTTCATAGCTTCCTCATCAGTAAGTAAGTCTATTGTCTCAATTAGGTCTTCGAGCATATCTCTAACCTCCTTAAGCTTTCTTAAATCATCCTCACTTAATAGATTATGTAATACCACATATACCACCTATTAATAAATAATATAATGTAACATCTTATAACAAAATATTAGTCTCAGTAACACGCTGTAATATTATGTCACTAGGTTAATAAGCTTTAGATACCTTTGACTTCATTCAAGTCATATCTTCAATCTAACTCTCACTATGATTAAATTTAAGAACTAGTGAGAATATCACGCTAGATTACTTTTTACATATAAGAGTTTAAAGTTATGCTATTTATTGTTCTCATCAGAAAAATATATTGATGCACTAAATATTCTATATGTCATGTTAGTTGTTGTTGGTAGTAGTAACCCATGCAAGATTTCTGGTGTTAGGAGAGCGTTTAGTGATGTTTTCAAAGCGGATGTTAATGTAATTGGTGTTAAGGTTGATAATGTTGTTGGTTCTCAACCTATAGGATTTGATGAAATTTACGTTGGCGCTTATTATAGAGCTTTAAATGCATCTAAGATATATAAGAATGCAGATTTCTATGTTGGTATTGAAGCAGGTATTGTTAATATTCATGGTTTCTGGATGGATACACAGATGACATTAATAATGGATAGAGATGGCTCGATAAGTATTGGATTTAGTCAATGCTTTCCAATACCAGATAAATTCGTTAATGAAATACTCTCTAGAAGATCTGAACTTGAGGAGATTGTAGATAGGTATTATAAGACTAAAGATATTGGTATGCATGGAGGATTTATAAAAATACTTACTAAAGGTAGGATCTCGAGAGAGGATCTAGTATATAATGCTACTTTAATAGCTTTAATACCATGGATGAATAAAGAAGTCTTCAAGTAATACTTTAAATCTTAGTTAGATATATTGTATAAATAAGAGTTAAAGAAATCTCTCTATCTCCCTATTGATGCTTTAATGGATTCAGCAAGTCTTTTAATACCTTCTTCTAACTCCTGATATGTTAGATGTGCATAGGATAGTCTTAATGCTTTTATCTTCTTCCATCTATAGTGGAATTTCCATCCGTCATCATAGTATACTCGTCTACTTGACGACTCCTTATATAATCTATCCATATCAACCTCTTTAGATAATTTAACCCATATGAATAAACCACCTGTAGGTTTGGTCCATGTAGCGTAATCACTTAAGTACTCCTCTAGATATTTAAGTAGGAGGTCTCTCTTCTTCCTGATAGCATTAGTCTGCCTCTTAATCTGATCCCACATATATTTCTCTAGAAATCTAGCTAGTATAGCACTCATTAATATACTCGTTCCAAGATCCCATCTATGCTCTAGGATGCCGTTAAGATGTTTATCTGGAGAATAGAAATAACCCATTCTAATGCCAGGACCTATAATTTTTGAGAATGAAGCAACGTATATAACTGATTTAGATTCATCTAATGTTAGTATCGATTTTGGAAGTGGTTGCTCTATAAAATCTAAATCTCCATAGCAATCATCTTCAACAATCGGTATATCATATTCTAATGCTAGATCTAATAGCTTCCTTCTAGCTGATTCAGGCATTCTAGCACCAGTTGGATTCTGATTATTTGGAAGTACATATATGAATTTAGGTTTTACACCAACTCTATCCATAGCTTTAAGCTTATCCTCTAAATCATCAATTATCATTCCATCTCTCTCATCAAGCTCTACGCCTACAATTCTAGTATTGAAATATCTAAGTAGTCTTATAGTTCCATAATACGTAAGCTCTTCAGTTATAACAATATCATCATTTCTAAGGAAGTATCTGAAGATTAATTCTAATGCATGCATCGATCCATTAGTAATAACTATGTTATCAACTGGTAGTTCGATACCCTCCCTACCCTTATACCTCTCGGAAGCCATTATTCTAAGCTTTCTAAAGCCTTTAACACTATAATCGGTATACTCGACTTGGGACGGATAGTATGCTAGGGATCCTTTAAGCTCTTCTAAAACCTCCTTACATACCTCAGAGAACTCCTTATATGGAAAGGTCTCCGGAGGGGTCTTACCACCTGTGAATCTAATATCCCTCATAGATTAAGATATTATCGCAACTAGTACTTAACTACTAATCCTCAATTTAGAGTAGAATATGAATGCAGTTAATGCTAGTAGCGAAGCTGAGAATACGAATGGAATACTAGGCGATATTAAATCGTATAGTAATCCTCCAATATATGGTGCTGGAGTTGCAGCAAACATCCTATATGAGTTTATCTTAGAGTATTCCACAGCTCTATAATCCTTTCTAGTCTTAATCATGATAGCTACGTTAAATGCTGGAATCCACATGGAGATTGACAACCCGATTAGAATCATTGATGTAATTAAGAGTAGTATTAAACCATCGGCTCCTAATAGAATTGAAGCTATAGCACCTGTAAATTCGGAGAAGATCAGACCTAATAGAAAGCCGATTCTATCGATAATCCTACCGAAGGCATATTGAGTTACTAGTGATGTAAACATCATTATAGATGTTAGAAAGCCGATTTCCGTAGCTGTTAAACCATATACATCGGTTATATATGCATTTAATAGAGGTAGCCATAGAGACCATGCAAATCTATCCACCATAACAGCTATATAGAACCAATGGAACTCTCTACTAGGTTTTAAAATTACATAGAGCCTATTTAAGCTAAATCTAGCTCTCACGCTTAATGTCTCAACTGAAAATACCCATATGAGTATGATGCTTATGAGTATGATTAAAGCTCCTGTATAGAATGCTAGTGGAAAACCATAGTTGTCAGCTATATAACCTGCAAGAGGCGGTATTACAATTCTAGATATAAATAATGGCGATGTTATCATTCCAAAAGCCTCACCCATTCTTCTAACTTCAACTGATTCAGCAAGCATAGCACTTCTAGCAGGTTGTCCAACCATAAATGAAAAATTAACTAACGTGTATGCTAGTATGAATAATGGATATAATGTTGTAGAACTAACTATAGCTAATGCAGCCATATATGAAAAACCAGTTAATATTATAAAGGGCTTTCTACCATACACATCCATTAATAAACCCATAAATGGAACGATTAACGCTATTATAAGATTGGCATATGTCGCAATACTACCTATAATACTCATTGAATAACCGATCTTAACTAGATATATTGGAAATAATGTAATGAATATACTAGAGCCTAAACCTCTAATGAATGAGTATATGGATAATGCAATGATATTCCTCCTAAGATTATAACCCATTAACTATACCCCAGCAGTATATAGCTTAAGATCGAATCCTACAGATATTTGAAATAATAGTAATTTTAAATATAGATCAATTTAGAATATATAAATTATATCTAAATTGCTAATTAACTACTCGAATAGCGTGTTGAATGGTGCACTATTCGGATTATAATGTGCTCTACATCTATTTGAATATATGCTGTGATATTCTAGATAGTGCTTTTGATATTAAATATGAGGTTATTGGAATTAGAGGGACTACTAGTGGGGTGTATGTTAGTGTTGTTAGTACTTCATGCATTAAATCAGTTAGTATATCTATGAGAGGTGCTAAAATAACATAGAGTAATACTATCCTAAATATATAGATGAATATTCTAGGCTTTCTATGCCTTCTAATACCAATATAAAGTCTTCTAAATAACCTATGCAATGCTACTATTATTAATGAGGATGATATAACTAATAGAGTGTATTTCACTATTGGGAGTTGTGTTATCCCATATATTAGGAGTGAGACGTATAGTGTTGTCGTTGATAATGCAATCTCTAATATAACTACCTTACTTTCAATATCTCCAATTAAATATGATATAAAGCTATTCGCTTCAGAACTAACTCTATCTAATATATTTAAGATTCTAGATCCGATTAAAGTTTTAGTTAATTTTACAAATCCATCCATTCTATTAGCGATATATGATACAATTGTTAGATTGACTGCATATGCAATCATAGCTATATATGCATATACTGGATTTATTAGATTCGTCGATTTTATTAAGTATGCTAATACTATTAATCCGAACTCGCCAGTATTTGCTAATGCAGTAGCTAGATATAATGAATCATCGGTATTAAGACCACTGAGTGTTGATGAGATAAGTACGAATATAAATCTAACTATGAAAGCGAGTAATGCAGTTACTACACCAGCTGATATGATGTATATGGCTAATTTAATATCACTTACTATATTAACATGTGGTATCATGTATGGTAGGGTTGCTATAAATCCGATTAATGCAAGAGAGAAGTAGTTTTCAATCGCATTCCTAACATTTAAATCTAGGAATTCCCATGATAGCATTAACGCACCTATGAATATGACTATTGGTTCTGGAGCATTGAGCGCCTCAGATAGAGATATCAGTATGAACATATATAGTATTACAAGTAGTATTTTAGTATCTAAGTTCTCAATCTCATTAATGAACTTACTAAAAGGCTTACTTAAGAAGTATAGTATAACTGTTAGTGCAATTAGTATTGATATCTCTAATCCAATCTCAACTCTAGATACTACTGGTTTTAAAGTGAATAAACCGTAGGATAGTAGTGATACTGCTAGTGCATCTTCAAATACGGATAGTGATAATCCATAATTACCTATATCCCCTCCCCTAACCCTACTGATCTGTATTGCAAATGCTTCATTAGATGCAACTACAAGAGCTGAGAATGTTAATGCTATAGTTAGAGGTAGTAGTGTAGTTAGTATATAGAATAGCGATACGAATAAGATAGCTTCTATAAATATCATTAATACGACTCTCTCTTTTTCCCGTCTGATAAATTCTGAGTTAAGCTCTAATCCAGCGACAAAGACGATTAATATTGCTGCAAAACCGGATAGACTCTTAAGGAAGGGATTGACCTCCAATCCTACAGTAACTCCAATTAAGGATGCAATCATAATCGCAGGTAGTATTAAGACAGATTTAAATCTAACATAGAGTATTCCCAGTAATGCTGCAATTACTAAATGTATTAGCGAGCTAATATGGAGATACTCTAGCATTGTAAAACCTCGTAAGGAATAATATTAATTCTAATTTAAAGATATAGTATCTATAATAGTCTAGTAGTCTTAATTAATAAGGTTTAAAAACTAAATTATAGAAATGAGATTACCTACCTGTTAGATTCTCAACAATCCATTTAAAAGTCTCGAAATCAATCCTACTAACCTTACCGGATTGCAATAATGCTATTATCGCCTGCTCAATCTTCGCTGCTAATGCTGGATTCGCAGCTCTTATATTATAAATCCTCTGTCTAACATCTTCATCAACATACTTAAGTAGGATGGCCTTCTTAATAGCTTCAGCCTCAGCCTGCCTTCTAAGTCTTTCAGCAGCTTCCTGAGCTCTCCTCCTCATTTCAAGCTCATAAAGATATCTCCTATATTTCTCCTCCTCAATTCTCTTAAGCTCTTCATCATCGTAGTATTCACTCATAGTTAAACGCCTCGAATATTAATGTCACTCTACTAAGTAATAAGTTTTCTCTAATTAGACTATGTTATGCCGATGGTTACATATCATTTGAATAATTCTCCTCAGAAAGATTAAAATCCAGATCTAATATTGTTTAGTCTTTTATGAGGAATAGTCTAGAATTTGAAACAATATGTACTCACGGTCATAATTATTATGATTCTAAATATGGTGTTTTTAAAGTACCAGTATACCAAACTGTAATATGTGAATTCTTAGATAAAGAGAGAGGATTATTTAGAGTATCAGATAGAGGCTTTGATTTAAAATATGCTAGAGAGGAGAATATAACAGTTAGATGTCTTGAGAGAATCCTAGCTAAGCTTGAGTATGGTGAAGACTCACTAGTATTTAATAGTGGTATGGCTGCTATATCATCAATATACCTAGCGTTGTTAGATTCAGAATCTAAAGTTGTTATAGGTAAGGAGTGTTATGGAACAACACAGCAACTTATACGTGATCTAGCTGAGAAATTCAAATTTAAGATAGTATTAGCAGGTCCTGATACAAATGATATAATTGATGCTATCGATTCCAATACTAGATTTGTATTTGTAGAGTCTATGACAAATCCACTACTTAGAGTATTGGATATATCAGAGATAGCGAAGAGATGCAGTGAAGTTGAATCCATACTTATCGTTGATAATACATTTACAACACCTATATTATATAACCCATTAACTGATAGCGCGTCAATAGTGGTACATAGTACTACGAAGTATATCTCAGGACATAATGATGTATTAGGTGGTGCTATAATCTCATCAACTAGATATATTAGAGATTTATGGGATTGGAGGAGGAAGCTAGGCGGGATTATAAGTCCGTATGATGCATTCTTGACGATTAGAGGATTAGCTACTTTAAAGATTAGATTTGAGAAGCAGTCTAGAAATGCATTTGAAATAGCTAGATATTTGAGAGATCATCCTAAAGTTGAAGAAGTATATTATCCAGGATTAGATGATAATCCATACCATAGTATAGCTAGGAGGTTATTTAAGTATGAGCTTTATGGAGGTGTGGTAAGCTTTAAAATTAAAGGTAGTAAGAGTGAAGTTATGAAATTATTAATGAATCTTAAGCTGATTAAAGTATCACCTAGTTTTGGAGGTATTGAAACATTAATCTCATATCCCATACTAAGTGCTGCCAAAACGATAAGTGAGGAGGTTAGAAGGGAGTTAGGTATTACAGACAACTTACTTAGATTATCGATGGGTCTCGAGGATTTAAATGACATAATACGTGATTTAGATAATGCACTATCAAAAATATAATTTAAAAATAGTGTTTAACTAGAGCTAAATACCCTCTTCAATATCTTAGATGCAATGTTCGGCACTGGGTATGCTATTGGTGATGCTGTCAGATATGGCTGTGTACCGTATGGAAGCATATGTAAGTCGTATATGTTAACACCTCTAGATATAGCGAAGGCAAGTAGATTTACCAACTCAGATATAGACTTACCTCCAACCGCTTGAACACCAAGTAGTCTATAGTTCTTACTTGAGAATAACATCTTCATAATGATCTTATTAGGTGTTGTTAATGTACCAGGGTGTATATCGACTGTTTCATGAGATTCTTTAACATACTCGATACCGTATTTCTTAGCTGTAGATTCAGTTAGTCCTGCTGCTCCAAAACATAAACCACGTATAGTTGTTAGTAGTACTGGAATTATGCCTTTAAATGGCTTAACTGATTTAACACCATATAGATTTTCAACTGCAACTCTAGCCTCATATGCTGCTACTGATGCTAGAAGATATGGTGCTGGAGATCCAGTAAATATATCCCTCTTTAATGCACAATCACCAACAGCATATATATTTGGATCTGATGTACGCATATACTCATCTACTTCAATAGCTCCATTCTCAGCAATCTTCAATCCGGCTTCAGCAGCAAGTCTGCTATTAGGTTTAACACCAATTGTAATTAACACCATATCTGCATCTAGAACACTACCATTGCTTAACTTAACACCTTTAACCCTACCACTTTCACCAATATATCCAGTTACACTAGTATTAGTATATAGTTTAACACCAGCCTCCTTAAGTTTATCAGCGGCTATAGATGCGAATTCCTCATCGAAATTCAAAAGTAATATATTCGGTAGTATTTCAACAATAGATACATTCTTACCAAGTCTAATCATATCATCTGTAAATTCAACACCGGCTACGCCACCGCCAACAACCACTATATTATCTGATTCTCTGATTGTTTCAACAAGCTTCTTAACATAATTATAGCTCTTATTCATAACGAATACATTCTCGAGATCTGTCTGAAGTGGTTTTGGAATAACTGGTGTTGACCCAAGAGCTAATATCAATCTATCATACCCTATAGTCTTACCGCCTTTAGTCTCAACAACTTTAGAATCTCTATCAATCTTAACAACTTCATCAACTAGTATCTCAACGCCAGAATCCTTTAGTGGTTTATCTGGAAGTATATTCTTATTTAAATCCCCTCCTAAAGCACCAGCTATATATGGTATTGCACATGGAATTAACGTATGTTCATCACGTCTAATCATTAAAACACTCTTACCAGGATATAGTTTTCTAGCTTCTAAACATGCCGTAAACCCTCCTGCACCACCACCAATAACTACTATATCATACTTCATAGCTATATTACCACCTCAAAATCTAGATTATATATCTATACCCTAATGAAGTAGAATTCATATATCTATAAACGAGTATAGCTTATGCCTATTCAATAATGTATAATTCGTCATTTAAAACGTTATAATCGTATGTATAT
>CAZHBK010000036.1:0-10860 GCA_964530465.1 uncultured Nitrososphaeria archaeon
ACTATTGGAGTATAGCTGATTGCGAAACAATGTTAAATAATATATAATTTTTCGTAAATATTGTATTGTTTAACTATATTTTAATAGTTACATTAATTCTATTATATTTTTAAAGATCATATTTACTTGTTTATACATATTTAAAATTCTTTATCTACTGGTATTATTATCAGTTGAAAAAACACTTATTCCTATTTAGAGGTGTTTTGATGGAAGATCTACAGCATGATGCTAATGTTATTAATAGAGATTTTACAAAGATTGATATATACAGTTCCATTCCGAGGAGATATTGGAGGAAGAAAGATTATTATAATACTTTGTCTATAGTGCTCTCTCGTACATTACTAAAATATGAGTTATCAGTTGAATGGTGGTGATAGGATGTGAGTAAACCCGTTCTAGTTATTGGTGGTGGAATTGCGGGTATTCAAGCTGCTTTAGACCTTGCAGAGCAAGGTATTGAGGTATATTTAGTTGAGAAGGCTCCTAGTGTTGGTGGTAAGATGGCTCAATTAGATAAAACTTTTCCAACACTTGATTGTGCTTCATGTATTCTAACGCCTAAAATGGCTGCACTACTTAGATATCCAAATATAAAACTCATGACGTATTCTGAAGTTAAGGAGGTTAAGGGTAGCGTAGGTAATTTTAAAGTTAAGATTCTTAAAAAGTCTACATATGTAGACTGGAGTAAATGTACTGGATGTGGTGTATGTACTCAGAAATGTCCTGTTAAAGTGCCTGATGAATACAATATGGGTCTGTCTACACGTAAAGCAATATATATTATGTTTCCACAAGCAGTACCGCGTAAGGCTGTAATAGATGCAGAACACTGCTTAAGGCTTAATCCACCACCTAAGTTGAGGGAGAGAGCTAAAGGACCATTATGTGGTGTTTGTCAAAGAGTTTGTCCGGCTAATGCGATTAACTACGATATGAAGCCTGAAATAATTGAGTTAGACGTAGCTGCTATTATAATAGCTACTGGAATGGAGTTATACGATCCTAGGAATATACCGGAGTATGGATATGGTAGATATCAGAACGTTTATACCCATTTAGAATTTGAAAGACTTGTATCTGCTACAGGGCCTACTGGTGGTGAGATAGTTAGAAGGTCTGATGGCAAACATCCCAAGAGGATAGCGTGGATCCAATGTGTTGGATCTAGGGATGTTAGATTCAACCATTATTGCTCAGCATTCTGTTGTATGGCTGCAACTAAGCAAGCTATCCTAGCTAAGGAGCATATGCCTGAAGTAGACTGCACGATATATTATATGGATATTAGAGCATTTGGTAAGGGCTTTAATGAATTCGTAGAGCGTGCTAAGAAGGAATTCGGCATTAAATATATCAGAGGTAGGGTGGCTAAAATAGATGAAGATCAAAACACTAAAAACCTAATTATAACTTATGAGGATACTGCTGAAGGGCGTTTAAAGAAGGATGAATATGATATGGTTGTTTTATCAGTGGCTGTAAGACCTAATAAACCTCCAATTCCAGTAGAGCTTACAGAGGATGGATTTATAAAATTAAGGGATCCATATCTAGACCCAGTATCAACAACTATAGATGGAATCTTCGTAGTTGGCGTTGCTGCAGGTGCTAAGGATATACCTGACTCAGTTACTGAAGCTAGTGCTGCAGCTGCTAGAGCTGCTTTGATAGCTAAGGGGTTATATAAGCCTGAGGGTAAAATTAGTGTCTTAACTGATGGAGGTGGTTAGATATGTCTGAGGAGGAGGTTAGGATAGGAGTATATGTATGTCACTGTGGTCTTAATATAGCTGCAACAGTTGATGTTAAGAAAGTTGCAGAGTATGCTAAAACACTACCTAATGTTGTAGTAGCTAGAGACTATGTATTCATGTGCTCAGAGCCAGGACAGAATCTAATTAGAGAGGATATCAAAAAATATAAATTGAATAGAGTTGTTGTAGCTGCATGTTCTCCAACACTACATGAACAGACGTTTAGAAGTGTTCTAGAGTCGGCAGGTCTGAATAAATATCTATTAGAGATTGCGAATATTAGAGAGCATTGTTCATGGGTTCACCACGATAGAGAGGTAGCTACTAGAAAGGCTATGGATCTAGTTAGAATGGCCGTTGCTAAAGCTAGATTATTAGAGCCTCTTGAGGAGAAGGAAGTTCCAGTATATAATAGCGTTCTAGTAATTGGAGCTGGAGTTGCAGGTATGAGAGCTGCATTAGAATTAGCTAGATATGGATTTGAAGTATACTTAATTGATAAAAGTCCTACCATCGGTGGTAAGGCAGCCTTAATAGGTTTTGTAGATGTAGATACTCGTGGGTCGGAGATAGTTAATAAAATGATTAAGCTTATTAGTGGAAATCCAAAGATCCATATATTCACAAATGCAGAATTAACTGAGTTGAGTGGTTTCGCAGGTAATTATACTGCTAGAGTTAGGATATATCCTAGATTTGTAAATGAGAAATGTACTAAATGTGGTAAGTGTGTTGATGTATGTCCTGTTGAAGTACCTAACGAATTCAACTTCGGGCTTACTAAGAGAAAGGCAATATTCCTACCATTTAAGGATGCATATCCACCATATTATGTAATAGATCATAAGGCATGTACTAAATGTGGTGAATGTGTTAAAGTATGCGAGTATAATGCTATTAATTTGAATGAAGAACCACATGAGCTTGAGCTTAAGGTTGGTGCAATTATAATTGCAACCGGATACGATCCATATGAACCTGAGAAAGGAGAATACGGATATAAATTAAGTGATAATATAATAACACTTTTCCAGCTAGAAAGGATGTTAGATCCTGAAGGACCAACTAAAGGTGAGATATTAGTTGGTGGAAGGATTCCCAGAACCATAGCTTTCATTCAGTGTGTTGGATCGAGAAATACGACTCCTAATTCGAAGCCATACTGTTCTAGAATGTGCTGTACGTCAGCTATAACTAGTGCTATTAAAATTAAAGAGAAGTATCCAGATACTGAAATTTACATAATTTATAAAGATATAATGACCTATGGTAGTGATGAGAGACTGTATGAAGAAGCTGGAGCTAAGCAGATTAAATTTATTAAATTTGAAGATAAACTTCCTAAAGTTGTAGTAAGTTCTGAGGGATTATACGTAGACGTCTACGAATATACTCTTCAGGAATGGCTTAGAATACCTGTAGATCTAATAGTATTATCTATAGGAATGATTCCAAGACGCGATCTAGATAGTTTAATAGCTGTTACTAGAGTAAGTAAGAGTGGAGATGGCTTTCTAAGAGAGGCTCATTTAAAGCTTGCACCACTTGAATCACCTACAAAGGGGATCTTCCTAGCTGGGACAGTAACAGGACCTAAGAATATTATTGAGAGTATTGGTATGGGCTGTGGTGCTGCAGCTAAAGCAATGGCACTATTATCTAAGGGTAAGATTAGAATAGAGCCTTTAATCGCACGTGTTAATGAAGATATATGCAGTGGATGTGGTATATGTGCTAGTGTATGTCCGTATGATGCAATATCGATTAAAGTGGTAGACGGTGATAGAAGAGCTCATGTAGAGGAAGCGTTATGTATGGGTTGTGGAACATGTAATGCAGCATGTCCATCTGGAGCAATTCAACACTTAGGCTTTAAGGATAATCAGATTAGAGCTCAAGTTGAAGCTCTACTGTTAGGAGGTGGGTGATATGAGTAGTGAGGGTTTTGAACCTAAGATAGTTGTATTTGCATGTAATTGGTGTACCTATGCAGCCGTAGATCTAGCTGGTACTAGTAGAATGACGTATCCAGCTAATGTTAGAGTTATTAGAGTTATGTGTTCTGGAAGGGTAGATCCACAATTCGTCTTAGAGGCATTCGCTGATGGTGCTGATGGTGTTATCGTTGCGGGCTGTCATCCACCAGCAGACTGTCATTACATTAATGGTAATTATAAGGCGTTTAGAAGATTTATGCTACTTAAGAGGGTTTTAAAGGCTTTAGGCATTGAGGAGGAGAGGTTTAGACTTGAATGGATTTCAGCTGCTGAAGCAACTAAATGGGTTCAAGTTGTTAATGAGACGATCGAGCAGTTAAAGAAATTAGGTCCTTTAAAACCCAAGTTAGAGGTGAGTTAATATGAGAGAAGAGAAGATTAAGATTGCATGGTATTGGTGTGCTTCATGTGGAGGTTGTGAAGAATCATTAGTAGATTTAGCTGAGAGACTACTCACCGTATTTGAGAAGGCAGAACTCGTATTCTGCCCTGTAGCAGTCGACTTTAAGAAGGAGGATGTAGAGAAATTACCAGACGAGTCTATTACAGTAGCATTCATAAATGGCGGTATTAGACTTAAAGAGCATGAGGAGATGGTTAAATTACTTAGAAGGAAGTCTAAAATTGTAATTGCATACGGTGCTTGTGCTGCATGGGGTGGTATTCCCGGACTAGCAAACCTATATAATATTGATGAGGTACTAGCTAGGAAGTATCTTGAGGTTCCAACGATTGTAAATCCAGATAAGATGACTCCAGCTAAGAAGATTATAGTTAAAGTACCTGGTTTGAAGGATAAAGTGGAGCTTGAGTTATCTGAAGTTTTACCAAAGCTACTTCCACTAGATAAGGTCATCGATGTGGATTATTACATACCTGGATGTCCGCCAACACCAGATGTATTCTGGAATGCACTGCAGACATTACTCTCTGGCGAACTACCACCTAAGGGTTCTGTAATAGGTGCGTTATCTAAATCTGTATGTGATGAGTGTCCATTAAATGAAACTAAGCCAGATAAGATACTACTTAAAGATTTAAAGAGATTGCATGAGGTAACGCCTGATCCAGATAAATGCCTACTAGCTCAAGGAATATTATGCTTAGGACCAGTTACTAGAGGTGGTTGTACTGCCTTATGTCCTAGAGCTAATATGCCATGTACTGGATGCTTCGGACCATTAGATAATATTACTGATTATGGTGGTAAAGCTATATCATTTATAGCTAGTATAATTGACTACAGTCCTCTAGAAGAAGAGGAATTAAATAAGGTATACGATAAAATACGTGACTGGGTAGGCGTCATATACAAATACTACTTAGCTGCTTCTAAACTAGGAGGTAGAGTTGGGTTAGTTAAATCCAAATTATTTAAAGAGGTGGTTGAGTTATGAGTAAGCAAATAGTAATTGATCCAATTACAAGATTAGAAGGACATGGAAAGATTGTAATATTACTTGATGAGAAGGGTAATTGTGCTAAAGCATATTTCCAATTACCAGAGATTAGAGGCTTTGAGAAATTCGCTGAAGGTAGGCTTGCTGAGGATATGCCTATAATAACGCCTAGAATATGTGGTGTATGTCCTACAGCACATCATATGGCATCTACAAAGACATTAGATGATTTATTTAAAGTTGAACCTCCATCAGTTGCTAAGAAAGTTAGAGAGTTATTCTATAACTTATTTATGTATGAAGATCACATGCTACATATATACATACTTGCAGGTCCAGACTTCCTAGTAGGTCCTAAAGCACCTAAAGCCGAGAGGAATATAATAGGTATTATTAAGCGGTTTAAAGATGTAGCTCTTAGATTGATTAAAGTGAGGAAGGAAGCTAGGGATTTAATGCGTGAGATTGGAGGGAAACCAATACATCCAGTCTTTGGGATGGCTGGAGGAATTTCAAAACCACTAACTGAGGAGACACGTAAGAGAGTAATCGAATTTGGCAAGGAAGCTTTAGATTTTGCATTATTAACATATAAGATCTTTAAGGATCTGCTCGAAAAGAATAAGGAGATTAGAGATCTGGTATTCAGCGATGCATATAGGCATGAGACATATTACATGGGTTTGGTGGATGATAAAAATAGAGTTAACTTCTATGATGGTAAGATTAGAGTTGTAGATCCTAAGGGTAATGAATATGCTAAGTTCGATGTTCATAACTATCTAGATTACATTGCTGAGCATGTAGAACCATGGACATATGTAACATTTGTATACTTGAAAGGTGTTGGATGGAAGGGCTTTAAAGACGGTGTTGACAGCGGTATCTACTGTGTAGCTCCACTAGCTAGACTTAATGTTGCTGATGGTATGGCTACTCCTAAAGCACAAGAGGCGTATGAAGATTTCTATGAGCTCTTTGGAGAGAAACCAATACATTACACACTTGCATTCCACTGGGCTAGAATTGTAGAATCTATATACTCCGCTGAGAGAATTCTAGAGCTAGCTAATGACCCAGAGATCACCGATTCAAATGTTAGAAATATACCTACTGAGAAACCATCAGTAGGAATTGGAGTAGTTGAAGCACCTAGAGGAACATTAATACATCATTATGAATCAGACGAAAATGGAATTATTAAGAAAGTTAATTTAATAGTTGCTACACAGCAGAATAGTGCTAGAATATGTATGTCCATAGATAAAGCCGCAAGATCACTTATCAAGAATGGAAAGGTTGATGAAGGCCTTCTCAATATGGTTGAGATGGCCTTCAGAGCATACGATCCATGCCATGCATGTGCAACTCACTCACTACCTGGAACAATACCATTAGTTATCGAAATTAGAGATCATAGAGGTAGACTCATTAAAAAGCTATCTAATATTTAAGGTATCCTAATCCATCCGCTTTATCTATTTATTATATTTCAATCCTACTAAAGCTTCTTAAGTGAGATCTCAATTTCAATAATACTTTATAAATCAGCTATAAGCTAGCATATATAACGCATTACTTTATATAGGTGAATGTAATAACATCAGTACACTACAATTATTAGAATATGCCTGAAGTCGTCGAGGTTAGCTCTAGCGTAATCAATCTAGATATTAGTATTGCATATGTTACATGCAGTAATATATCCATAGTTAAAGAATACCCTAATCGAACCGAATTATTTAACAATATTACTCGGGAGATCCTAAGTAAGTATAATATTAATTCTCTAAAAGATCATTCTATTATAAGGGCTTATAGAGGTATCATGTGGAGATTAGGTATTGATCCAACTAAGGTAAGACCATCTAATGAGGCATTAATTAGAAGAGTTTTAAAAGGTAAGCCAATACCTTATATTAATAATGTTGTTGATGCATGCAATTTAGCTAGCATACTATACCTAGTACCTATAAGTGTCTTCGATTTAGACAAGATTAGAATACCATTAATATTTAGGAAGTCTCGCAGGGGAGAGAAATTTATAGATCTAACTGGTAGTATTAGAGAATTATCTGGATCTGAATTAGTAGTAGCTGATAGCTTAGGTAATATCCTCCATCTATATCCACATAGAGATTCCAAAATAGCATGTATAACTAATTCCACGAGAAATATCATAGCTATCTCTTAC
The DNA here is from genome assembly GCA_964530465.1 of uncultured Nitrososphaeria archaeon. GTDB lineage: Archaea > Thermoproteota > Nitrososphaeria > Geothermarchaeales > JDFR-13 > CAZHBK01. Next base: position 7,355 of record CAZHBK010000036.1, read on the forward strand.
GGTGCTCCAGACGTAGACATCTCTAGATTGAGAAACTCATTAACTAAATTCATAGAGCTCTTATCTACCACTATAAAGGATTTAAAGTGTAGTAATATTAAATTAATCATACCATAGGGAATTAGTATTATATTTTTGAAATCGATATATCCATAATACGCTATCTAATCCTTTTAATACATTCCGGAGGTACATATTTTACAACCCAGACAGATTTAGAAGCTTTAAATATCTTAATCCCTCTCCTCCTCAAACATTCAATATCTATAAGTAAGATTACTATTCTAGATCCATGCCTTCTAGCAACTTCATAAGCATCATTTATATTACCGCTTAAATGAACCCATAATCTCCTACCTGGTTTTAAACCTTCATATCTAATTTTAGCCCATGCTTCTTCAGTAGTTCCATGATAGAGGATTTTAACTTTAGTATCTTCCTTATATTTAAGATCTGCCTTGATTGAATGTCCATAACACGCTCTAATATAGTTATCTCGGATCTCAAATCTACCCTTTGGATCCAAAGCTGCTATAGCTAGTATGTGATCTCTAGTAACCCATTGGTAAAGATGTTTGTTTCTCCAGACCTCTCTAATACCCCTTATCAAATCATCAATCTTAATCCATCCCTCAGAGTCTAATTTAAGTCCTGCCTCCCATGGAATATGCCTTAAGAGAGCTGTCATAAGCTTGCTTAAAGCAGTTCTCCTAGATCCATCCATTAAGAATTCCACTCTACCCTTACACTTACTTGGATCCTCAACATACCTAACCCTACCATCTTCAATACACTTATACACATGCTTCATAACTAGATCTCAAGTTTTAACCTCTAAGTATTTTATCATATCCATCCTTTAAATTGATCCCATCTCTTAGGAGTATAACTACCGTATCCAGCTATCTCTATATACTCCTTAGATCTTTTAGAGACCCTACCGATTACTTCATAGGGGATATCATATCGATCTAATTCACTACAGAACTTACGTACTCCACTCCTACCAATAGATAGTACTACTCCATACTCCTCCCCACCAGATAGTATATAGTCCCAGAGTTTAATTTCATCACTACAATAATTATTTAATTCATGGTAGTATCTAGGCTTTTTAGATATTTTAAGTGATACATTCGATAATTTAGCTATAGTATACAGTGTATACCCTAATCCATCACTAACGTCCATTGATGCATGTATATAATTAGAATGTCTATGAATTACATCTGTTAATTTCGTATATAGCTTTGGTCTACGAGTATATCTAACTACCCAATCTAATTTAGACGCCTTCTCAATACCATCTAATGCTACAACACCCATAGCCCCATAATATCCAGTTACAACAATGTAATCATTCGGTCTAGCATTATACCTAGAGGGGGGTTTACCCACATATGTATATCCAATTGATGCTACTGATATCCATGGATCACTTGATTCATTAGTATCACCACCTAGAAACCTAATATTATACTCATTGCATGCATCTCTAATACCCTTAATTAGATCAAGACATTCATTTACACTCCACTCTTTAGGCATTCCAATACTAGCTAGTATTATATATGGATAGCCTCCTTTAGATATAGTATCACTAATTACGCTAGTAACAGCACACCATCCAACATCACTAATCGATCTCCATGGAAGTTTTACAGATTTAATACTATATCCATCTATAGAGACGATCAACTTAGTATTACCTATTAAGACATCTCTAGCATCATCACCAGGAGGTAGGTTCTCACCTTTTAAAGACTTATCTACTAATGATAGTATCTGATTAACTACTTCTTCCTCACCAAGATCAGATAGCTTCATATCCATTGAGGAATAATATTATCATTATAGACTTATAAGTTGAATACATTATGTATCTAATAAATACCATTTATATACCAAATATATATCTATACGTAAATCAAAATGATGCTTTTAGACTTTTAGGTGGTGCTAATGCCTCTTAAAGTTGTAGTATATGGTGTAGGTCCTATAGGATCTCTAATTGCTAAAACCGTATTAGGGAAGAAGGGGTTGGAATTAGTTGGTGCTATCGATATTGATCCGGAGAAGATAGATAGGGATGTTGGGGAGTTAATTGGATTGAATGAGAAAGTAGGTGTTAAAGTATCTGGTGATGCTGATAAAACACTATGTGAGACTAAACCTGACGTTGTACTCCATGCCACTAGATCATACTTAGACCAGATATATCCTGATATTGTAAAGTCTATTAATGTAGATGCTGATTTCATCTCTACATGTGAGACTCTAGCATACCCATGGTATAGATATAGGGAGTTAGCTATTCTAATTGATGAGATGGCTAAGAGGCATGGAGTTAGAGTATTAGGTACTGGTGTCAATCCAGGATATAGATTTGATACATTAGTAGGATTGTTAACAGCTGTCTGTATAGATGTAGATAGAATTAATGTAGTACTATCACTTGATGCAGCAAAGAGGAGGTATTCATTCCAGAAGAAGATTGGGTTAGGTATGAAGCCTGATGAATTTAAAGAAGCATTATCTAAAGGTTTAATTACAGCACATGTCGGTTATGCTGAATCAGCATTACTACTAGCATCAATGTTAGGTATTAAATTGGATAAAATCGTTGAGAATCAGGAGGCAATTATAGCTGATAAACATTATGAGACTAAGTATTTTAAGATAGAGCCTGGAATGGTTAGAGGTATTAGAGGTTATTCAATAGGATATATAGACGATACTGAATTCGTAAAGCTTGAGTTAATAGCTGCTGTAGGAGTAGACGAATATGAAGAGATCCTAATTGAGGGAGAGCCTACAATTAGATGGAGGAATGAAAATCCATTAATACCGGGAGATATAGCTACGGCAGCAATGATAGTAAACGTAATACCAAGAGTTAGATTAGCACCTCCAGGATTACTAACAATGAAAGATATAATACTACCAACAGCAGTATTAGGGGATATAACTGAGTGGAAGCTAGTATAATAGAAATGTATTTACTAAGTTATTCCTGAAATTTAGTAGGATAGCTTTAAATCAGATTGAAATGATAGATGTAAATATTTAAGCTAAGATTTCTAGGTGACTATCTCTTAAATATCTCTAATAAGCATTATGAATTGCAATACCTTTAAAAACATATGTTATTCTTAATTTTCTAATGGAGTATCTTTAGCTGGTGAGTATATGTCTATGCTTAGTCGTGAGGAGAAGGAGAGGATTTTAGAGACATTAGAGAGGGATAGGGAGTTTAGATATGCTTTAATGGGTTTACTTGGATTTAAAGAATTATTAGATAGGTTTGCAAGACTTGAAGAGAGACAACAGAAAATTGAGGAGAGGCAGCAGAAATTAGAAGAAAGACAGCATAGACTAGAATTAAGACAACAGAGGCTTGAGGAGAGACAGCAGAAACTCGAAGAGAGGCAACAGAAATTAGAAGAGAGAATGATAAGATTAGAGCAGAGACAACAAAGACTCGAAGAAAGACAGCAGAGACTAGA
>CAZHBK010000037.1:0-8673 GCA_964530465.1 uncultured Nitrososphaeria archaeon
CTATATCTATCGAATTCTAGGTTTAGTAACTTCAGAAGAATATTCCTTCTTTCAGATGGAGTTTTATCAATAAATTCATATACTTCACCTTGTCTTACAACTATAGAATTTAGAAATGTCTTATAGTCGAATCCCAAAATGCTTCTAATCCTCTTATTAACCTCATTTCCAATCGCTATTCTAATCCAACTACCATCTTTATACTCTCTAAGCTCGTCATACCACTGAGATCCTAAACCAGCCTCTCTACCAATTCTTACAACCCTATATAACTTATCGCCGACTTGAAACTCAAGTATAACCCTACCCTCACCACCTCTACCAGCTGGCAGTATAAGCCTCTTATTCTTCTCAACCCCATATGCCGCTCCAAATAATGCAAACGTTACTCCATCTACAAAGAATGTAGTTTTGCCAGCTCCATTTCTACCAAGTACGAATACTGGATATTGCAATCTAGTGAAATCTAATGAGTTATCTCTACTACCATAGCTTGCGAGATTTCTAAGCTCTAATTTAACTAGCTTAAATCTAGGCTTACTCATAATCTACCAACCTCATCAAACATCTTGCTAAGAAGCTTCTTCATTCCTTCTTTATCCTTCTCTCCTACGCCCCTAAGATTATTAATATACTCGTTAATTGCCTTCAGCAACCAATCTGATTCAGTTGCAGATGGTAAAATATTAAAATCTCTGGGTTCAGGGATTTTAATCTCAGGGTCAATCCTATATCCTAATGCGTTTAACTCCTCAAGTATAATATCATCAAGTTTATTAAGTTTACTTTTTAACTCAATCCATTTAGAGTACTCAGTCTCTAAAATAATCCTAACAAGGGATTTTCTAACATCAATTGTTGAAAGAGCGCTTCTAATATCATTTGTTGGATCTGAATAAACTCTAACATTAAGTTTAATCATCTTAGTGGCATTTACATTTACACGTTTAATTTTAATATTAGACCCGTTTAACTCTACATCTACGAAAGATTTCTGATCTCTCCATTCACCAAAAGAAACTCTTTCTAAAGAACCAGAGTAAACCATATTGTTAAATCCAGGTATTATCTGAGGTAAGTGTATATGTCCTAAGGCTATATAATTAAAGAATTCAGGATGTAATATTGTTGGTGGGATTTTATATATATCATAGTATGATCTAGCATACATATCTCTCTCAGAGTATATAGCTCCCTCTACGTCTTGATGTGCTATTAAGATTTTATAATCTACATTACTCTGCTTTTCTATTCTAAATTTAAGAGAATCAACATATCTCTTAATCTCGGTTACAGCATTCCTCTCAATACTATAATGCATAAAGGGAATTGGAGCAACCGCTATTAAATTAGATTCATGCCTGATATATATTGGCTCGTTAACATACCTATCGATATAATATACATTAGATACTCCCAATTCATGTATTATAGATAATGGTATTCTATATCCTCTAGTCTTAGGAATATCGTGATTCCCACCAATTATAACGATCGGAATATTATTATCCTTAAGGATCCTCATAGATCTAGCTAAAAGTGGCGAGTAGGGAATAGAGGAATAGATATTATTAAATATATCACCGGCAATTAAGAATAAATCAGCTTTATTCCTAACTGCATATTCACATGCATATCTAAAATTTTCAACTATATTCTTATTTATATACTCAGGGATATTAAGACCTCTTACACTCTTAAAGCTGACCCCTAAATGTAAATCGCCAGTATGTATTATCCTCATTTCTACAACCCACTATTATCTACATTGAATTTATTAATTCAATGTTTCGAATCTGTGATTGTCTTAAATAAGGAATAACTCTTATTGATTATAGAATAAAATGAGGTGGAAGTTCGATAGGTTTCTACAAGAACTAGATTACTTGGGAAGATTATTAAATAAGAGAATGGATTGTATTAGGGATTATCTAGACTTAAATAGTATGGTTAGATGTCTTGATTTAAATCTTGCTAAAGAAACTATTAGAGAATTCTTTAAGGATAGGAGTATTATCTATGCATTAGGTATTGATGGATCCATGAGTTATGAGGAAAGGATGGAGATAATAGTGCTGTACATTGCTGTATCTGGTTTCAAAGCCCCTATAAGAATATTAAATGATGGATCGGTTAAACCACTTTTTAATGAGATTAAACGTGAGGATAAATATACCTTCTCGACAGTCATTCCAGTATGGATTGAAGATTTAAATGATATCTTAGGTGGCAGTAATATAGGTGACGTTAGAAGTTTAGAAGCTACATTAGAAAGTATACCTTTCTCCTTAATGACTTTTGGAGAATACTATATGGGTCTTGAGGGTATTAAAGGCGATATAGATATATTGCTCTTAGATAGACCTATAGCTAGTAGTATTCACTCATATAGAAGGGATGCTAGAAGATTGATTTTCGAAGATAATGGTGGAACGATAGTCGATATGGATATTAATGGTGAGAGGTTAAGTATAGCTGATTTATTTCTAGGGGTATTCATAGGTCCTATGCTAGGTAGGACACCATTGTTTAAAATGCCATATAGAGGTAGGTTTAAGTTATATAGCGTGATTCAAATCGCTCTAGAGAATGGCGGATCTATCGATGTATTTAAATTATGTAGTATATGTCCTAAAGCATGTGAAGAGTGGAGCAAGCTAAAGAGGAAGTTTATTAAATTAAATAATGCTTTAAGTGGAGAACTACTCGATGAATATATGCTAGAGTCGAGATTAGTAATTAATCGTGAAAGATTGAATTATTGGAATAAGATTATCAAATTAATAAACCTGATTGGACATAGACTATTTCACGACGAATATGATGAACACCCACTTCTCATAAATGATGCATGGATTACTACACGTGACTTGAATACTCTGATATTACTAATGATATATGAAATAGCAAGACTTGAGAGGGAGAGAAATAAAATTGTTGTAGGTATTGGTAAAGATACATATGTCACCGACCTATGTAGATCGGTAATCCCAACAGCTATTGAATTAAAATTAGTTGATAAGAATATTAAACTCCCTATTAAAAGTGATAGACCATTATTAACATTAGCCTCAAGCTTACATCCAGATATATTTAAACCACCATGGAGATTAGCTGGATATGATGATGCATTCGCAACACTTGTAAAGCCATCTAATGAAGGATTAAGAGCTGCTAGGAGGGTTATATACCCGGAGGGACTTCTAGTTAGAGTATACTTCCAACTTAGGAAGCTTAAAGGTATTAATAACATTGAGGTTAAATCACCAGTCTTCTTTTATGATAGATTTCAAAGAAGTGAGTTCGATGATAAATTCAGAGTTAAACTTAATGCATTCGAATTAGATAAGAATGTTTTAATAAGGCCATATTTAGAGATTGAGTTAAACCCATTAGATAACATGATATTATACATCCTGAGCTTAATGGATAAACCAGAAATTACTGAAGCAACAGGACATAACTACCTACTCTTCATGGCTGATAAGGATGTTAAAGCAGCTATTAGTATGGTTAAGAAAGCTGTAATCAACGTTGCAGATATGAGAATATCCAGGATTATTAGAGAGAGAGGTATATTTATAGTTACACGTAGATTTAGAGATTTTAGGAGATTTATTGAGAGGAGGAGAGGATGAAAATATTTCATGACATCGATAGTCTATTCGATGCAAAATTAAGGTATTATACTGTTGAAATTCAAAAAAGTATTATGCGTGAAGGCGAAGCCGTATTTCATGAAGGCATTGCATATATCGATGCTTTATTTAATCTGGAAATATTCGACTATCTACATCAACCTAGTCTTATAGGTATTGAGAGAGTATTACCTAACGGGGATAATGTATATATCCTATTTGAAACCCTAACGGTAAAGCCAAGGCATTACGAGACAGCATCTCTAACACCAGAGATCCCTCCAGTGTTAAAATGGGAGTATCTTGAGAAGATTGAAGAGAGTTGGAGGAGCGGTGGAGAGAATTGGATGGAGATAGTGGCAGTACATACTGGCTATACTCTTAAAGTTAAAGATAATTCATTGAAGTTCACTAGGTCATTTTTAAGTCCCTTAATAGGTAGTAGAGCTCATATAATGTCCGATGAAATCATTAAGTCGATGGTGTGTATTGAGGATGGTAGTAAAGTAGGCGTTATGAAGGGATTTAACATTGATCTAACAATAGATATTTATAGCATATATAGATATCATACCGGAGTATTTGGTTTTACGGGAACGGGCAAGTCGAATTTAGTAAGTTTAATAGTTAGGAAGATAGTTGAAAGAGAACCCAATATTAAAGTTGTTATTTTTGATATTGCTGGGGAATATACGGTACACCTCCTAGATTTAATCAGGCTTCATAATGGAGTAGTCTATATAGTCGAGAATATTCCTAGAGAAAGATTTATTGAAACTCAAGTAATACCTGAAACATTACTTGAGTATATCGATGAAAATATTATCAGAGCTGAGATTGCAAAGGTTAATATCAAAAGATTATATCTTGAGACGTTAGAAGTAAAGATAGCGGATTTGAAAGCAGTTTTAAGGGAGGCATCCACTAAGGGTATAGCTGCAAAATCTTTAGTTGCTAGAGCAATGAATATACTTGATAACTATCCTGATGAAATGTTACTCTCCGAATTTATGAATTCAGGTGAGTATGCTGAAGCTAGAAATAACTTAATTAGATTATTAAGTGATTTAAAAAGTAAGCTTCATGAGAAGGCGACTGCTAGAAGAGATTTAGACTATATAATATCCAGTATCCACGGTTTTGAGATATCTAATGAAATAAGTACACATAGTGGCATCTCGATAGATAAACTAGCTGAAGATATAGTAAAAGATAGAGGTGCTCCTGCCATAAACATAATATATACTCCTAATCCGATAGATGCAAGAATCTCAGTATCTAAATTAGTTAATCGTATATTTGCAGTTAAGAAGAACTGGGGATTAGGTAATAAGATATTAATGGTATTTGACGAAGCTCAAGAATTCATACCAGATAGGACGAGAAGTGAGGACTATACACTACAGTCGAATATAGCTGTTGAGACAGTACTAAGACAGGGTAGGAAGTATTTTATAGGCGGTATTATAGCTACACAAAGATTAGCGCATTTAAATACAAATGCATTACAACAATTACATAGTTATTTCGTAAGTACATTACCTAGGACTTATGATAGAAACGTTATATCCGATGCATTCTCAATTAGCAGAAGTATTGTTGATAAAACATTAGAACTGGATGTTGGTGAGTGGATCTTCGTAAGCTATAAAGCTACAAAATTGAAAAATGTACCTGTTGAGATTAAAGCAGAAAATAACGAAGAATACTTGATAAGGTATTTTAAAGAGATTGCTAGATAATATCACCTGTTAAATCATCACCATAATCTCTCCCAAGCTTATATTGCTTATATTTATTCTCAAACTCCTTAGATACATCCTTATAGTTTTTAATCTTCAAGACGACTGGGAATTTAACTGCAGGGCCATATATTAGTGCTTCACCAGGTCTAAGTGATGATATTATATTTTTATAAAGTGATGGATTATCTAAGCCTGCTAATGAAGCATCTATATCTTTAGAATCAGTTAAAGCAAATACTATTGAAGTCCAAATCATACTCGTTACATCAGGATCCAATTCGCTTGGTTTCTGATCTATGGGTACTATTACGACACCTCTCTTACGCATCTCTCTAGCTATAACGCCGAATGGACTTAAGCTACTTAAACCCTTACCTAGGAATTTATGTGCTTCTTCAAGCATTATAATAATTTTGAATCTACTATCTACCTCTTCCATAGATATACTTCTCATCTTCTCAATAAGCTTGAACGCTATTAAATTAGCAATTATCATATATAACTCTGGATACTTCTCATACCTACCCATACTAATAGCAATATTAGCACCATACTCACTAGTCAACTCATTGATTAAGTTGTCAAGTAACCTACTATAGCATTCCTTGAATGAAATCGGCAGATCTAATAGCTTGATTAACCTCCTCCTACCAGCTCTAAAGGTTTCAGCTAATGCTCTATTACTCGAAATATATGCTTCAACCCTCGATTTAAACCTATCTAAATTATTAGCATCAATCTTCGAGTCTATAAAGTTCGCATCAGATTCAATTAAGTTCTTAACTCTTTCAAGTGTTTCATCTGAGGTTATTAATCCTAGAAACCAATAAGCAGTAGATCCAAAGGATTCCTCCGACGCCTTTCTCAAAAGATCATGTATTACTTTAAAGTTATCTAGAAATGATTGAGTGGGATCGAATACCTTAACTATCTCATATGCATATCTAAATGGTACATCATATAGTGGTATTGGAAAATACTCCATGTTATACCTATTAACATTATCGATATCTGGAGTAAATATTCTGAATAGATCTCTAAATATATTAGCTACTCCTTTTGCAATCTTATTCCTCATATTATCTAAAACATATAGGCTATATTCATCATGCATATCGAATATTAAAAACTTTAATTTAATACTATCCTCATTATAGAGCGAATATAATATACTATATCCAATTAAAAGATTAGCGATGAAAGTCTTTCCACTACCACTCTTACCATATATCCCAAAGTTAAGCTCTATAAGACTCCTGATGTCAATTGGAATATCAATACCATACTCACCAACAATCTTAGGAGATCCTAAAGGATAACGTTGTCTCCAATCAGATGAACCATAGAATGTATTTAAATACTCCGATTTAGCTGGGATTAATACACTACCGTACTTAGGGATAGTATCCGGTTTCTCTACACTATGATCTCTCTTACAATATTTTGCAATAGGAATTAAGTTGACGTAGATTTTATATATATCCTTACCGATAGATCTAATAATACTATCAATATACTCGTTAGGTAATTGAAATATAGACTCAGATAATTCATTAGAAGAATACTCAATATCATTTATCATACATAAGTAACATCCATTCTTAGATTCTACAATTACCAAACCACCTATTGGAAAATCTTCCACTTCGACATCTGAGTTTAACAATGCTTTGATCCCTCTAGAATAAGAACCTGAGATAACCCTTCCAAGAATCCTATCATAATCCATAGTAAAACACCTCTACATATTGCTTAAAACCTCAATAAATTCCTTAATTAAATTCTTAAAAACAACATGATTCCTAGTTAATGTAATTATTGACCTGGATAAAGGACCTATCAATTCAGCTATACTACCGAGTTTTCTTAATACATCAATATTCTTAATTAGAAATTCTCTAAATAGCATTATATCTATTTTATCCCAGAATATATATCTCAGGATATCGAATGATATTTCTGAACCTTTTAAGAATAACTTAATCCTATCGTTTGAATCTAATTTAAATGCTAAATCGTGAACATTAGGTGACGCTCCAATAGATAGGAATAATACTCCATTTGAATCTGCATAAGATACATATAAACCGCTAGTCACATACATATAGTAGTATTCTGAATCTGGGTAGAGCCTTCTGAACTCCTCAATACCTACCCTAATAGGCGTAAAACCCTGTTCTCTTCTAGCTTTATGAATATTCCTATCAATTACTAAGATTGGATTAACATAATCTGATTTTACAATTAGCATATCCCCCATACTGATATCTTGAAATCTCTCAGGATATACATATATCGTAATTCTATTGCCATCAATACTTAAAACCTCTCCAATAGCATTCTCAATATTTGAGTATTTAGATAATTCGATTATTACCGGCATTATGCAATAGACCTCCATTTCGATACGGCCTTCCTACTATATGCATATTCTGGAGGAACTTTCAATATTTTAGAAATGTAACTCTCTAAATACTCTCTATCTCTATAATCAAGAACCGCCATTTCATGCGCTCTAATTAAAGCATATGGATATCCATTACCCAGTATGGCATGTAGTAATACCGCTATATGAATATTACCTACTAAATCAAGATCATACTTCTTAATTGCTTCCTCTGGAAATTCAATTCTTAAAATATTTCCATCTGATACCTTAAGATAAAATGCTAAGATATCCAAATTATATTCCTTAAGTACTGGATTTACAACTTTAAATAACTGACTCCTCATGCCATCTTTAAGGTATTGATTCAAAATATGTTTATCTTGAACTGGATGTGGCTCAGAGTTTTCAATAAGTGAAATACTTCTCATTATATCATATGCTCTAGTGTAGAATATACCTACGGGAATGGCATCTTTAGATATAACTCTGCTTATCAGTGTCTTAAATATATCTATATATTTATTTCTCTTATCCTTACTCCATTTTAAAGTATATATGAAATTGAGCGATTCATCTAAGAATACTATCTTAATATTACATTTTAAATACTCAGTTAACTTACTGACTACCTCAAGTTCATGGAGCTTTCCCTCCAATTCAGGATCCATCTCTTCAACTCTACCGAGAAATACTGCTGGAATACTACCAGACCCACCATTATTGCAGCAGTAATTGTAGTAAAAGTAACCTGTATTAAAGATGTAATAGTCTATTATAAAATGCGCACCACCAGTATGCCAGCTTGAATCATATGCAGCAATAGAATAATCTTCAAGTATTTCGATAATTTTACCCTTATCAGATCTTAGTGATTTGATATCTATATTTGTTATTTCAAATC
>CAZHBK010000037.1:8683-10767 GCA_964530465.1 uncultured Nitrososphaeria archaeon
CTCCCCACATCTTCAATAGGAATTAGAATAGGATGCCTTAGATTAAACTCAGAATATTTCTTAAGCTCCTCAGATTTCCTACTATAGAATTCGATATACTTAATCACATATTTCTCTATTGGATATTTAGATATGTATTTTCTAATTTCATCAGATAACTGGCTTAGAAGTTTACTTATACTGCGCTTACATAAAATAGGGTCTTCAAATGAATCATTTATTGTGATCTCAGGTGTATACTTTACATATCCAGACATGCATTTTCACACCTATAATACTTTATTATGATGTTTCAAACATATACAACGTGAATCTACAATTCTATTATTAAGTGTAACAATTGAGATATTTTTTAGCTATATGAGAATATTTATAGTTAGAAGAGAGATGATGGCAGGTAAGAGAGTCTTCCATAAGAGAGTCACACCTAAAAATCCAATTAGAAGAGTGTATATTAACGCTGATATTAGCGAGATCGTCATAGAGCCTCATGATGTAGATTATATTGATGTATCTGGGATGGTTTTAGGTGGTTCTGCCTCCGATCTCTCACTAGATCTTAGGGAAGCTGAAGATACAATAACGCTGTCGATCTCTAAGAAAGAAACCTCCAAGATATACTATGATGTTAAAACTAAGGTTAGAATACCTAATAAACCAAGATTAGCTACGCTAGCAGTTAATGTTAAAGTTGGTGATATTAGACTGGATGGATTTGAAGCCGATAAAATTGTAATATCAACTGCTAATGGAGATGTAATATGTGGTGGCGTAAAATCAAATGAAGCAGTTCTAGAGAGCATTAACGGCGATATATTAATTAGAGGGGGGGAGTATGATGCTTTAAATCTAAAAACGACTAACGGCGATGCATTAATTGAATTAGAAGTATTAAGGAAGTCTAGATGCGTCATTGAGTGTATTAATGGAGAGATAAGATTAAATATCACAGAGGCTTCAAATGCAGTTATTGAAGCAAATACATTAAATGGGAGGGTCTTAGTATATGATACTGATAAGTTTAAAGAAGTAACTTTAGAAGAGAAATTCTTTAGGGGTATACTAGGATCGGGTGATGCTGAATTATTAATTAAAAATGTAAATGGAGATGTTAGAATTGAAGTTTTATCTAAAAAAGGCATTACTGGTTAGAGCTAAGAATTACTTTTATTCAAATACATCACTCATCTATAGCATCTTAGCTATGAGATAAAGCAATACACTAGTTGTTATAAGAGGTAGAAAGTAGGATGATATTCTATAAGCTATTGGAAGAACCCAGGGAATATAGCCTGCAAATCCATAACCACATGTTAAAATTGTAAGCTCCATTATTCCAGATCCACATATAGTTATTGGAATACTAGACAATACAAGTGACATGTATATTACGAGTATAGCCTCAAATAAACCTATTGGAATGCTTAACTGAATTGCAATTATGTATAATGCAGATCCAGATAATATTGCAATTAAATATGTTAGTCCTATCATTAAGCTAGTGAGTTTTAAATTAGATAATATGACTTTACTATTTAGTCCAAAGCTGATTACGTAATCATCAACCAACTTAATCACCCTATCCGAAATTGACCTCGAGATTTTACCTACAACCTTACTTGTAATAGTTTTGATGATACTTCCAAATTCAGCAGCCTTCAAAATTAATAGTATATGAGTAATTAATGTTACAATAGATGCAGCTATAAGTATATAGACTATATTTGATCTAAATCCCTTAAGAAGTAAATATATAATTCCTATGAAGACTATCGAAGTAGCTGTCACTACTTCAGCGAAGACCTCATAATATGATATTAGCATACTTCTACCGCTATCGATATTTCTCCTCCTCAAATAATATACTCTAAATAATTCATCACCAAGGAATGAAACACCTATTAATGAAAATAGCTCACTAGCCACCCGGATTAATACCGCATGTTTAAAGCTTATCTTGAGATTTGAGAGACTTTTAATCAAAATATAAAATCTTACGCCTTTTAACATATATAAAAGCATGGTAATTAGATATGAGACAATTACTGCTGGAATTAATTTAAGGAAGGTATCTAGCGTTATAG
>CAZHBK010000038.1:0-10698 GCA_964530465.1 uncultured Nitrososphaeria archaeon
TTAGTAGATATGGTATTAAAGTAGAGAGAGTTGAAGAATTAGATTATGTATTTAAAGTTGTAGAAGGAGTCGATCTAATTGGTAAGACACTAGAATATTACCTTGGATTCTATTATATTCAAGAATTCGTAAGCCTAATCCCACCATTAATACTAGAACCATCTAAGGGAGATGTAATATTGGATGTAGCTGCTGCTCCAGGAGGGAAAATACTTCATATAGCTGATTTATTAGGTAAGGATGGACTTTTAATCGCTAATGAACCAGATAAGGATAGATATAAGGCTTTAATAGCAAATATAGATAGAATGGGATATTCAAATATAATTGTTATAAGTTACGATGCTAGACTACTCCCACCAATTAATGTTGTAAATAAGATTCTATTTGACGCTCCATGCTCTAACGAAAATATGTTATATCATATTAAAGATTCAGATTTAAAGATATATTTAAGTAAGAGAGTGTATCAGAAGTACTCTAATCTTCAGAAGGGAATCTTGAGAGCATTATACTATCTAATGCCTAATGATACCTTAATCCTATACTGTGTATGTACTTACGCTCCTGAAGAATCTGAGGAGGTGGTAGATTATGCAGTTAAATTGGGATATATGGTTGAGAGTATTAATTTAAGCAGATACATAAAGTTAAATTATACACGGGGAATCACCAGATGGAGAGGAGTTAAGTATGATTCAAGTGTTTTAAGATCGATTAGGATATACCCTCATTTAAATGAAAGATATGGGCATATAGGCTATACCTATATATCTCTACTTAGAATTATTAAGTAATGACTATGTTTGAAGAAACATCAGATCTAGAGTATGGTGAAGTAACTAGCTTCTTAAATGAGGTATTTGGAATCAAGCTAGATAAAGTATGTAGAATTTATGCTAGAATTAGAGGTATTGATAGAGAGTATTATATTACGTGTAGTGAGTTAAGTGATTTGATAAATGATTTAAATATTGCTAATGTTAGGATTCAGAAGATAGGTATTAAGATATTAGTATTAAGAAAGGATATGTTTATTCCTACATCATCACTAGCACAATTATATGGAGATAAAGCATGCAGGAATATAGTTGAAGCTATTGATAGATGTAGGCTTGAATATTTAATGAAGCATGGATATATCGGAGGATTTGAGGGATTTAAGGAGTATAACTCTACAGACTATCCATTTAAAATTCTAAAATACTGTGGATATTCAATTGGTATCGTTAAACGAGCAGGCTACGGCTATATCTCACTACTTCCAACTAAATTTAGTGAAGTAAGATTAATCCCCACCCGTGTATAGCGTATATCTGGCCAGCGAGGGGTCCTCAAGGAAGTCCCTCATCATCTTATTTCAGCTCATCAACCTACAGTCATCCATTATCAACAGCTTAATCATCCTAGCTTTAAATTTTAAAATTCTATCAATTCATTTGGATAGAATACCCCTATTAATAAAAAGGTGGAAGTAGGATGAGGTAGCTTCTTATATATTCCCAGCTACAGATAGAAGCATCCTCATCCCATACTTAGTCACTCTACCATGAGGATCTATCAGTCTTAGACTCCTAAGCATGTTAAGTCTATCAATTAACTCTTTAACATCAATATCAAGTATATATGATATCATGTGTATAGGTATTCTCTTATACAGGAGATATAAGATTTTAACATCGAGGCTTGTAGGTCGGTACTCGATTTTGAGTTGATTAGCGCATATATTATTTATCAAATTATATATATTTTCTATGAATTTCCTACTTCCTATGAAATATATCTCATCTAATGCCTTCTCAACATTAAGATATCTTAACTTGATGATATTTTGCCCTCCAAATTCGGATAAGGATACATCGTATATAATGCTATAAGGAAATTTAGCCAGAATAGTAGACCGCCTAATGATTCCGAGTATATCTGGTGTAAGGATGATTTCACCCTGCCTCCAATATAACTCTCTATCTATACTCATTGGAGAATAATATACTAACCCTCTAAGCAGTACTCGAGCGTTCTGAAACGTCATGGTCTAATATAAAGAATATGCAGGATCTTCTTTAAATATTTTTAAAATCCGCAAAAATCACTACTGAAGTTTTGTGAAAATTAACAATTATATATTATTTCAATATCGAATTTCTACCTTTTGATTTATATTTTTTTACTACTTAAATATTATCTAATGAGTATGTTAAGAAATGTATTAGATAAATATGATTATATGGGGGGTGGGGGTTTTGGATAGAGATTGGAGATATGATACTGTATCTTTTGAAGCTCAGATTAGAAGAAGTGGTGGTAGCTTAGTCATTACAATTCCTCCAGAGTTAAGAGATAGATTCCTAATTAAAGAGGGGCAGAAGGTACGTATTATAGGTGTTACTAGAGAGGTACCTTATATAGAGGGAGGTTTGCTAATATACCTTGGTAGATTCATACTACGTGAAAAAGCACCAGGTCTTAGATTTGAGATTAGAGCGAGGAGGATCGATGAAGAAACCTTACGTGAACTTAATGATTTACTAACTATGAAATATAATGCAACAAGCATTTATACCGACAGAAGTAGTGGTAATGTTATCAAGTATGAAGTTGTACTTGGCAGTGTTACAGAGAGGGGGCTTATAATAAGAGATAAGAGAGTAGTTAAAGATTTAGAAAAAGATCTACGTAGATTTGCAGAGAGATATAACTTAGAGATAACTGGTATTAATGAGTTTGAAGAAGAGATCGAGTGGAATAATGTAGATCCATCAATATTGAAAAGATATTTCTTTTCAATACCAAATAACATAAGCTTCGAATGGGTGATTACTTGAGTTATTTCTACATTACTTCAGATTGTTCATTCTTTTTCTAATATATTCTCTCTACTCTTATTACTCTTAACACTTCTCATCAGTAACTTATACAGGGGATGCGACTCAACCTTTCTAAGTAGGTTTTCAAAATCTTCAATCTCATCAATCTTAATCCTACTCTCCTCACTCACTTTATGATACTCATATGTTTTAAGTAGTCTATCGATTTCGTGAACTAAGTTATCTAATCTAAATAGTACCATTCCAATAGGTATATCTTTATTAAGTAGGATCATTAAGTGGTATCGTCTCCCACTATATATCAAACCATATATTATAATTATATTATTCCTTGTTTCAATAAGGATATAGCTTACACTGTCGTTTAATGATCTAGCTATATATGACGATAATGCTATTGAAAAACTTCCAATATACTTCATTAAATTCTTAGGTATATTCTCTTTATTCGATGCTTCAAGAATTACTAAACCTCTCTCATCAAGCATTGAAATGTAACTTGCGTTAAACTCATTCAATAGTGATTCAAGCCATTCCTTAAGCCTATTTAAGATATTTTGAGTATATGATGGATTCATGCTAGCACCTATTATTAATAATAATGATCAAGTAATTTAAAAATCTTATTCAAAGAAGTAAAAATTTATATTTGAGAATTACTTCAATATTATTTGGTGATCTAATGAAGAAATTTAGGAGGGGATTGACTGGTATCGAAACAGCGATAATCTTAATTGCCTTCGTTATCGTAGCTGCGGCATTTGCATTCGCAATATTAAACGTAGGTTTCCAGACTACTGAAAAAAGCCAGTCAGTTATTACCGAAGGCATGCTTCAAGCATCATCATCAATAGACTTAGTAGGAGCAGTAATAGCTGAAGACTGCTACAATGTTACATGGACCGGGCCAAATGCTAATGGACAGTACAATGTCACATCAATTGCTAACCAACCCGATGGCGTAGTAGATATAATCAGGTTTACGATTAAGTTAAGCCCTGGAATGACACCAGTAGATTTAAATCCTGGTAAGCTAGTCTTATCATGGACTGATAAGGACCAGTACTTAGTGAATATCTATCCTAAGAGTAATAACAATGATTTAGCTAATGTAAAGAGCTATGGCGGTGTTTATATTAAAGCATTGACACCAAATGATAATGATCTTATATTAAAGCCTGGAGAGAAATACGAAGTAATTATATATGTTCACCCCGTTGAGAATTTAACTAATATTCCTGGTACTAGCATCGTAATGAATTCAACATTAGAAGCATATGATGAGTTTAAGATTGAGATTAAACCAGAAAAAGGAAGCGTACTAACAATTGAGAGGATGCTTCCAGCAAAGATAGAACCTGAGATGTTCTTAGGGGTTATAGGATTAGATTGGTTTACAAGCTTGATTTCTAATGTATTAGATATATTGAAGTTATATGCTTAGGATGGTGATCTGAGATGAGTAGAGGGAAGTTTAGGAGAGGTTTAACTGGTATTGAAACTGCGATAATTTTGATTGCATTTGTTATCGTTGCTGCAGCATTCGCTTTTGCAATATTGAATGTAGGTTTTCAAACCACTCAAAAGAGTCAATCTGTGATTAGTGAGGGTATGCTTCAAGCATCATCGTCAATAGACTTAGTAGGAGCAGTAATAGCTGAGGGAAATGCCGATAATAGTGAAGTAGCTAGGATTAGGTTTACGATTAAGTTAAGCCCTGGAATGACACCAGTAGATCTAAGTCCAGATAAGTTGATAATCTCATGGTGGAGTAAGAATAAATACATAACTGATATCTATACGACTAATTCATCAATGAATGTCACGATAATAGCATTAACACCTAACGATAACGACTTCATATTAAAGCCTGGAGAGAAATACGAGGTAATTATAAATGTAACTGGAATTGGAGATACACTACAGCCATATGATGAGTTTAAGATTGAGATTAAACCAGAAAAAGGAAGCGTACTAACAATAGAAAGAATGATCCCGCCTAAGATAGAGCCTGTGATGTTCCTAGGATTGCTGAGAGTATTGGACGAGTTAGAGTTATGGTGGTAGATAGAGTACGGCAAACATAATACCCCCCACCCCCCTTCCTTTTTTATCTATATATCTTTTTTATGATTCCGGAGGGAGTAGTATGGTTGAAGATAAAAATTCGGGTGAAGAGCCTGATGAAAGTAGTAGTCTGGATGATGAGATTAGGAGGTTGAAGAAGATGATTGAGGACACTCTTATGGAGGTTAGAGTGTTAATTTCCGAATTAGAGAATCCATTTCAATATCTATCTAAATATATTAGTGGGAAAGATTTGGAGGGGGGTGGGGATAGGAGGGAGATTAAAGTAGATAGATCTGGTTTTAAGAAGGAGGATGGAGAAAAGGTTATAGTATCTAAGGAAGATAAGGATTCTATGAAGAAAGTCGGAGATATTAAGGTTGACTCTAGGCACGAGCTCAATATACTGTATGAGAAGGCATTACTATTAGCAGATATCTTACTTAGGTTATTCGGTCGTGATAATACTCATAAAATGCTTCATTTGTTTTATAGGAGAGGTATTATAGATGAAGAAACATATATGACTATGCTTGATGTAATAGACTATCTGAATATTGAATCTGAATATGGATTTATAGAATCTAAAGCCTCAATAGAAGACTATCTATTCGCTCTATATCTTCTCAATAAGTTAAAGGATAAATATAATGATGAGTTATTCTACGCATTACTAATCGCAGTTAGAAAATCGCTTGAATCTAAAATCGGATTCACAAACATACCACCATTCTTCAATCAATTTCCATTTAAAGGTAGAAGTAATAAGGAGGAGGATAATAATGCCTAGTGTTGTATTTAGTGAGGCATTCTTAACTATCGCAGCTATATTGATTGCAGTAATGCTAACAGGCGTTATAATATCGAATATCGAGCAATTAGGCAATATCCAGACTATAGTTACTAATAAGATTAAAGAAGATATGAAGATACGAGTTAAGATCGTATTTGTATCCGTTAATGGAAGTACTGTATACATATGGATTAAGAATACTGGATTAGAACCAATACCAGCTAGCCTGATATCATCGGGTGATTTATATTTCGGTCCTTATGGAAATGTTACATATATCAAGTATAACTCTGGATCCTATCCAAACTGGAGATATATCTTAATTAATGATGTAGATCACGATGGATATTGGGATCCGAGTGAAACCATCGAGATTGTAATTGACTATGGTAGCCAGTTATCACCAGGTGATTATCAAGTTAGATATGTTGTATACAATGGGTATCATACAGATTATTACTTCTCCATATGAGGTGAGTATTTATGTCTGGTCAGGGTGGAATACTAGCATTTGGCATTATTGCTTTAACAATAATTCCTATGCTATTCTCTATCGCACTCATTAACATCAATTACCACGCTAAGTTAATTAATAATCTAACGTATGAGTATAATGAGTTAAATAAGGCTTTATGGAGTAAGATTAGGATATCGGATGATAGTATTACTTGGATTGATTCATATACGGTTATCTTAAATGTATCTAATGTAGGTTATACGTCTATAAGAACAGCTGACTTCAAGTACATAACTATAATTATTAAGTATACTTCAAATGGAAGGAATATAACGTTAACGATACCATACAACCAGAATTATAATGGTGATGGTGCTTATTGGAAGGTATTAAATTGTAGTTTAGAATCAGGTAGAGAGGTTTCAAACCCGATTAGGATTTACCCTGATGGACATATAACTGGTATATGGGATCCTAAAGAGATATTAACTATCGAAATACATCTACCTGTAAACTATCCACGGGATTCAAATACTCCATATATGATAGCATTCATAACGCCTGATGGCGCTTCAGATTATGCATATGGTGGTTAACTATGGAGAGAGATCTTAGAGTTATTAAACTAGCTCATTTCGAGTTAGATAGGAAGATAGGTGGTATTCCAGTACCTACATTAATGCTCATTGAAGGTGCTAATGACTCTGGTAAGAGTGTAATCGCACAGCAAATTGCTTATGGATCTCTAGTTAATGGATATAGAGTTAGATATATAACTACTGAGAATACAGTTAAGAGTTTGATTAAGCAGATGGAGGCTTTAAACTTTAAAGTTAAAGAATACTTCATATCAGGTTTATTTAAAATTACTACATTACATGTCTCTAATATATCGTGGGATGAAAACATCTCACGTAAATATCTTAAAGTATTATATAAGCTTATTGAAAATGACTCCTTAACAGATGTATTTATAATAGATTCATTAACCTATATAGCTACACATGCAACCAAAGAAGATATATTGGAGTTCTTCTCTAAGCTAAGGAATTTCGTTGATGAGAGATCTAAATCAGTTTTTATAACATTACATTCGCATGCATTCGATGAAGAATTACTAGTAAGATTTAGAAGTATCTGCGATGCACATATCAGCTTAGATGCTAAGGAGGTTAGTGGTAGACTCGTTAGATTCCTTTCAATCAATAAGCTTAGAGGTGCTCTGAAAGCAGTAAATACTATAATAGGTTTTGAAGTAGATCCAGCATTCGGGATTAAAGTACTCCCATTCTCACAAGCTAAAGCATAAGGTGAGGCTATATGAGTCTGCTTGAATTAAAACACTCTCCTGACTATCAAGATGCATTATCTAAAAATCCACATCTAAGAGATTATATCGAGAGAGTTAAAGTTGAGTTTGAGAACGAACCTATATATTTAAGCCAGTTATCTAGGGATTTAAGATATCTCAAGAATCCAAATATCATCTATCCTGTTGGAGATCCAATATTCATACATATATATTCTGTAGAGGGTGAGGAAAGATTCATATATAATCCTATAGAGCCATCTATACCTGAGGAGTTAAACGAGCTCAAGAGGATTGTTGAGGATGGATTAGCCCTAGTAATAGATGAAAGCTATGATTATGAAACTCCAGAAGAACAGAGGAAGCTATTGTATCAAGCAATTGATAAGATCATCAAGATTGATGAGAGTATTAAAGATATATCTGAATATAAAGTAGAGTATACTAGAGATGAAATTCCAATTGTAAGGATTAATAGGTATGGATATGAAGCAATAAAATACACTCTCGATAAGGAGAAAGTTGGATTAGGTATAATCGAACCTCTAATTAGAGATCCATATATTGAGGATATATCATGTAGTGGTATCGGTCCTATATTTGTAGAGCATAAGGTATTTAAGAGTTGTAAGACTACATTGAGATTTGATAATGAAGAGGAATTAGACGAGTATATTATTAAATTATCAGAGAGAATCGGCAAGCCAGTATCATATAGAAAACCTATTGTTGATGCAGCATTACCAGATGGATCTAGAATAAACATCGTATTCGGTACTGATGTTAGTATTAGAGGGAGTAACTTTACGATAAGGAAGTTCTCGAGTAAGCCATTAAGCATAGTTCAGATATGCTTATGGAATACGATGGACTTTCTAGAGGCAGCATATCTATGGATGTTACTTGAGAATAGCATGAGCGTATGGGTCTGCGGTGAAACAGCGAGTGGCAAGACCACTACTTTAAAAGCAATGTCTGTATTTATCAATCCAAATGCCAAAATAGTTAGTATTGAAGATACACCTGAGGTTGTAGTTCCACATGAGAATTGGACTAGGGAAGTCACTAGAGTTAGTGAGGATAAGACATCATCAGTCGAGATGTACGACTTACTTAAAGCAGCACTTAGGCAGAGACCTAATTATATTATTGTAGGTGAGATTAGAGGGGTTGAGGGTGCAGTAGCATTCCAAGCAATGCAGACAGGGCATCCAGTACTAGCTACATTCCATGCAGCAACAGTAGAAAAATTAATACAGAGGCTAACTGGCTCACCGATAAATATTCCAAAAACATATATCGATAATTTAAATGCGGTAATCATACAGAGTGCAGTTAGACTTCCTCAAACAGGAATGCTAGAAAGAAGAGTATTAAGTATTAATGAAATCGTAGGCTATGATCCAATTGAGAATAGATTTAACTATATTGAATTATTCAGTTGGGATCCAACAACAGATACACATATATTTAGAGGAGAAGGTATGAGCTATCTACTTGAAGAGAAGATAGCTACGATGAAGGGATTATCTGAGAGGGAAAAGAGAAAGATATATGACGAATTATTCCTCAGAAGGGATATACTAAAGCTAATGGGTGAAATGAAGATAGTAGATTACGATGATGTATGGAGGATTATTAAGAAGATAAATAGAATAGGGTTAGAGGAAGGGTATAAACTTCTCAAGAGGGGACTGCTTTGACTACAACTAAAACCACAGAGACTACAGTTAAAGGATTATTAGAGAAGTATACTCCAAAATTAGGAATATATAAAATCAGTCTAAAATCTATATTTAGTAGGGAGGATATATCTATTAGAAGGAAATTCCTATATTTAATGATGTATTTATACTCACTAGCTACATTTGGATGTGACTCAAGAGCAGCTTTTAAATTTGTAGGTGAGTTAGAAGAGATACTAGGACCTATAGCGAATGTGTTTAAGAGGCTTAGCCTACTCGTTAATAAATGGGGTTATAGACAGGATAGAGCATGTGTATTAATTTCTAAGAAGATTAAGAATAGATTACTAAAGGAATTCATACTCCGATTAGCATATAATCTATCTATAGGTGCTAGCTTCCAAGGATTTATAAGAGTAGAGTATGATAAGTTTAGACTTGATATAGAGTATTTATTCAGTAGAGCTGTTGATAAACTTAGGATAATCTGTGATGCATATACCGCTATTATAAATGCATCAATAGTTATTGCAATTGCAGCATTAATAACGAGTATTTTATTCGGTATTGTAGGATCTCATGCAATGCTATTAATATCGGTCATACTCCTACTAGTATCGTCTATTGCTGCAAATCTACTGATAAAGTTAAACCTTCCTGAAGATGAGGAGATCCCACACATGCTTAAACATAGACCTAAGGTATTGAAATATCTCGATAAATTAGTTAGACCTACTATTTATGAGATGTTTGCAGTATCAATACTACCTGCAATCGTAGTAAACATCTTAGATATTAAGTCATTTATAATAAATACATTTAATTACTCCTTACTCGTTTCAGCATTCTATATTATTCCCGGTATTGGAAGCTTTATAATCGGTAAACTAGGATTGAGAGAGGTTAATAAGATTAGTGAGCTAGATAGCATTTATCCAGTATTTATTAGAACGTTGGGTGAGGCTGCGTCTATAAGCGGATCTATTAGAGAGGGGTTGAGGAGGATCTTATATAATGACTTCGGAGTTTTAACACCACATATTAGAAGACTTTATATGAGACTTAAGATGGGGGTTGAAAGTAGTGTTGCATGGAGGATATTCATGGAGGAGTCCGGAAGTACTATGATCTACTACTTAACGATGATATTTATCGATTCTGTTTCTAGAGGTGCAGTTATAAGAGAGACGGCGAATATGCTGTTTGATAATGCAAATATGATTTTAAGGAGGAGAGCTGGTAGGGATAGACTCGCGAATTACTTAAGAGGGATGGTAATACCATTACAGGTAACATTCACAGCAGTAGTAACTATGATTACTGTATTAATATCTTTATTTACATTATATGCATCTAAAGTAGCTGGATACTACACCTATATTGCAGTACCTAATGCTACAGTCTCACTAACATTCCTCTTCGTATCTATAGCAATAATGTCCATAGGTAATAGCATTGCAATATATTTAATGAAAGGTGATACGAAGTATACTCTACTATATAATCATGGATTACTCCTCCTACTCTCAGGACTAACATTCTTATCAACAGCAGCAGGT
>CAZHBK010000039.1:0-10271 GCA_964530465.1 uncultured Nitrososphaeria archaeon
GGTTACAATATATCTCAGATAAAGTAGGCGTTGATGGAGTAGTGGTAGGAGTGGATATTAAGCCTATAGAACCATTTATCGATAAGACTAATATAATAACGATAGTTGGTGATGTATTCGATAAGTCTACATTAGATAAAATCGTTAATATAAGCGATAGCTTTAATGTAATCGTTAGTGATTTATCACCTAATATTACGGGAATATGGGAGCTTGATTCTGAAAGAATTTATGATTATAATAAGAGAGTGCTATATTATGCTAAAAAATTGCTAAATAAGAATGGAATACTAGTGATGAAAACATTCGAAGGACGTACACTAAATAAGATAATATCACTTGTGAAGAAATATTTTAAATATGTTAAAATTTATAAGCCTAAGGCATCCAGGAAAAGAAGTGCAGAAATATATCTAATATGTTATCGTTTAGAGAGATCTAATAGAATATCTAATAAATCACTATAGCTCGCATTAGTTTTAACTCCAACATTGCTTATATGGGATCTTACAGCTTTATATCCATGCTTTCTAAGTTCGTGTAATACATCATTGATTGAAGGAGGGGATATGGAGAGAGCCTTGGATAATTCATGTATATTGTAAAAGAAGGGAGGAAGATCTGAATCTGCTTCATCATAGAACACACCTAGTAGTTTAGAAATTCTAACACGATCCTCCTCATCTACAATAGGATATTTACTGTGATGTTTAATTAGCATGTTAACAAAGTTTTTATCATGCAAAGGTCCGATCCATAACGGACCTATAACACATTTTATATCTACATTAGTTCTAATCCTCTGAAACATACGATTCAATTCCCACATATTAAATACATCAATATGACCATCTCTACAAATGATTATATACCCGATATTATTATATGGATACTCCGTCCTCCCATCTTTTACATATACGTATACTCTAGCATACTGCGTATCGTAATGTGAAAGAAGAGGTTTCACTATTCTCTTATGCCTACCGCCAGCCTCTATAATAGATTTTATTAATACTCTTAATGCTATCTCATGGCAAAAAGATGTTTTGAATATCATAGATGAATACTTTCTGAAAGCAGATTTTGGATAAAGTCCACAGAGGGCTGTTAAATCAGTTGCTGTAATAAGAATATAACCACTATCTCTGACTGTAGAAATAGCTGTATCTATAAACGGAGACGGAGAACCGAATGGATCGATGTCAATTATTGTAAACCGTCCTTTGAACAATCTCATAAATAAATTAGCATCTAATTTATATACTGATGCATTATAGCACCTATTAAGTGAAATATTTTTCTTAATTATCCTATATGCATTCCATGACCTATCATTAAAGTATACAATAGGCTTTACATTAGATTCTAAGTAATACCTTAATCCTCTTACGCCTGTCGCAGCAAGTGAGTCAGCTATCGCAACTTCATAATCATTATATTTATCTAGCACACTACTAACAAAAAGAACGCTTAGAGATCTTGATAATTTAGCAAGTCTATTATAAAATACACTCTCTGTATAATATAGCATAGCCTTACCTTCTCTTATTAGTCTCATAGTCAAAGACCCAATAATTATATAGTCATTTTTATTATGTTCATTTTTTCATAATTTAAGAAGAAGGCAATATCCGGGAATAATACCCAGGCTACTTCTGAGTTAAGTTAATTAATTAGCATGTGATTTTATTTTGTTGCAATGATAAAAATATTACTGACCGGCCCCCCTGGTTCAGGGAAGACTACGGCTGTAATGAAGGTATATGAAACTTTAAAATTATATAACTATTCTGTAGGTGGGTTTATAACTCGTGAGGAACGTAAGAACAATGTAAGAATAGGGTTTAATATACTTATACTAGATACTGGAGAAACTTATACTCTAGCTAGTGTCTATCTTAAAGAGGGACCTAGGATAGGTAAATATAGAGTTAACGTTGAGGCATTAGATAAGTATGGTATCGAAGCATTAAAGAGAGCCTTAAATCGTCATGACGTAATAATTATCGATGAAATAGGACCTATGGAACTAACATCTAAAAACTTCCTACCTGTTTTATCTGAGGTCTTTAAGTCGAATAAACCAACCATAGCAACAATTCATTATAAAATAGCATCTAATATACCTAAGGAATTAAAAACTGATAAAGAATCAGTTTTATACTACATAAGTGAGAAGAATAGAGATGCAATTCCATTAGTAATATGGAGAAAGCTTAAGCAATATCTGAAGAAAGCATGAATGTAAGTAAAATGATAGTACTAGGAATCGATGAAGCTGGGAGAGGACCGGTTATAGGACCTATGGTTGTAGCAGGTGCGGCTACCACGGAAGGAAAACTAAGATACCTAGAGAAATACATCACACGTGATTCTAAGGGATATAGTAGATCAAAGAGAGAAGAACTCTTTTACATTATTAAATCACGCGTAGATTTCATTAAGTACTATCTTGTAAGTGCACAAGAGATAGATAAATGGATTCTCAATAAACATAACCAGAGCAAAGGATTGAATAATTTAGAGGCATTTTACTACTCTAAAATTATACTTGATGCTTTAAGCATATTTAAAGAAAGATTAGCTAGAATATATGTGGATTCTTGTGATATGGATCCAGATAGATTTAAAAGCAGAATATTAAATTTCCTGGGGAAGAAGTATGCTAAACTTAAGGATAATATTATCAGCGAACATAGAGCTGATGAAAAATACTGCATAGTATCAATAGCTAGTATAATCGCTAAAGTCATTAGAGATAGAGAGATAGAGAGACTAAAGAGTATATATGGCGATTTTGGAAGCGGTTATCCTTCAGATCCCAAAACTAGAAAATTTATAAAAGAGCTAATAGGTAAGAAAGGTTCATGTAATATAGTTAGATATAGCTGGAAGACTATAAAGAGGGTAAGAGAATAGAATGGATATGGTGATTAACTATGAAAATAAATTTACTTGATTTGTTAAAAAAGAGTTTAACACACAAGGAAAGAGAGCTATTTACCAAATTTGAAGAACATATTCAGCTATCACTTTTAGCAATCGACATATTGATAGATATAATACCTACATGTAACTACAATGATATATACCAGAAATATCTAAAGATTGAGGAATATGAAAAGAAGGGAGATAAACTCGCTTCAATTCTAAACGAACTCACATTCACTGGAGCAATAGTTTTAGGATTACAAAGCTATTTAACGTCTTTAATTGATATCGTAGATGATATCTTAGATATAATTCACTTCCTTAGCGGTGAAGTGATTAGAAAATGCTATCTAATTGAGTTAAGGAGTGATGAAGCAGCTAAGCTAGAATATGAAATATGTAAATATATGAGGCATAGTAAATTAGCCATCAAGAAATTACATGACTTAATGGAACTGGTTAAAAGCGGAGACTGGTCCACTATACAAAAGATTGTATCTGAAATAGAGAATATCGAGGAGGAGGGAGATTCAATTAAGCATTTACTACTAGATGAATTATATGCTAACTGGAAGAATATAAGAGAACCTTACTTCTCAGTTATAAAAAACTTCATTTATGAAATTGATAAAATAGAGGATAAATGTGAAGATGCATCGAACTTAATTTTATTAATTACATCATACTACTCAACATAGCTTAATTTAATAACTGACATTTTACCCTTCATCCAAAAAACACTAATCAATGCTTTAGTCTTAAGTAATAGTAGTGTAGAGATATTTCTTTAACACATAACTTAACTTACCACATATAATAACTACTTAAGTGATTCATATATTGCTTATTAAGAATAGATAGTAAATAAAATACTTTGTTATCATATAGCTAGTATAGCATTAATGCTTAAGGTATTAGTTCGGTGATATTCTTGCAAAACTTAATAATACTGATTTTGGCAAGCGTACTTGCAGCTATGGTTTCAGGGAATAATGTACCTATAATAGCAGGTCCTTTAAAATATTCAAGAGCTATACGTAAAGCTAGCTCTATTATATGCATTAGTGGTTTAATTGTAGGTTATTTGTTAGAAGGATGGAAGATGGAGCACTCTTTAAGAATATTATTTATAATGATAAACTCCACTTATAAATTCTCAATTACTATTTTATTAATTTCACTGATATATCTCTTAGCAAACTACTATAGCCTACCCATATCATTAACAAATATCCTATTTGCGTCCCTTGCCACAATATATGTACTTCACCAAATATTACAGGTCAGATATATGCTTGATGAACTCAGCAACGCTATCCTCTATATATGCTTGGTTATAATTGCATGGATTATAATACCTCTCGCTGTATTAGGGGTAACATACCTGATATATAGATGGTTAGTTAGAATCCAGGGATGGAACATATACATATTTGAAAAAATAGTTATTCTCCTAACTACATTCCTCCTCTCATATACGTTTTCAGCGAATACGCTTGGCTTTTTAGCATCGATAACTAAATTGCACTATGATAACAGCCATCTAGATAAAATGGTAATATTAGTTGCTGCCATATTAGGATATTTATTGATCGAAAGAAGAGTAAGCCTAGGGTTACTAAGTGGATTATACTCTGTTGGGTTACTAACAATGTTGACTGCGCAACTCATCACATCGCTATTTCTAGAATTAACTACACAAATCGGCATTCCTATATCTATGACTCAACTATTAATATGTTCAATACTTGGAGCAGGTTATGCCAGACGTGTATGGTACTTTAATAAAAGATATTTGAAAAAATTATTGCTTTTTTGGATCATAGCACCTTTTCTAGGTGTATTAATTGGCGCCATCTCACTAATGATGTAATTCTTAGATCTCATCTTAATTCATATCGATATAGCATCTAGAATACTCCTAAGTTAACCATACTTCTTAGATATAAATATCATTAGTAAAGTTATGATTAATGCTGGAATGAAATAAGACCAATACCTAGTAATTACATTCTCCTTTACCTCAATCATTAAAACACCATTACATATTCTTGAATCCACTCCTTCAATCCTAATATTAACACTATTTAGTGTAAAACACGCATAATTGATTAATATTCTATAAGTACCAGGCTTTTTAGCTTTAAGAGTAATTATACCTTCAGCCGTTCTCGTTACTCTATCATATTTAATAAATATATATGATTCATTCTCTCTAATCTGTAACTCTGGCGGAATCTGCAACTTAATAGTTACATTATTTATACCGCCAGGTACATCAGTATATATCCTGTACTTCATTATAACCTTACTGCCTTCAATAACACTATTTGGAAAGTCTATATTCAATTTTATCCCAAAGTATGTGGTAACATTTCCTAAATCATACCTTAAATCAATTGACTCACCACCACTTAATAATGTTAGCCTAATAGTAGGTAATGTAATATTTCCAGTTTCGAGTATTTTAAATTTTAAAGTATAAGTAAGTATGTACTTAGATCTATTCCATGTTTTAGATTCTACAGTTTTAACATTCTTACTTTTGGATATATAACTGATATTAATTCTATGAGGGTTTAACGATTTATCAAAAAATATAGACACATTGAGTGAGTATGTTTCATTTAAAATACAGATTCTTTTAAGCCCACATACAGTGAATGAAATGGATCTATTATAGAATAGCCTCAATTGAGATATCTCATTAAGTACCATATGTTTATTAAGCGATATAATCTCCAAGTATGGATAGAACGATGATTTATTCGATATAACCTTAAATATACAGCTATATCTAATTGCATGATCTGGTTCTATAGATGTTAGTTTTAACTGCATTATACCAGCTTTACTTAATTCAAAGGGTCCTTTCACATACTCAAATACAGTCTTATTATAGAATCCTTTTAAAATAGCTTGCTTTATTACCTCACCGCCTATATTTGTTAACTCCAAGCTTAAATTTAAAAGTGATTTGTTGATAATTTTAGGTTCTAGAATTACTTTTAAAAGAGGCACTCTTGGATTATCAGGATAGAGTATAACCCTAACTGATTGAAGGCTAATTGAGTATGATTTATTCTCGAAAATATAACTTACAGATTCATTTACTTTAATATACCATGGCGAAATATGACTTATATTAACTTTCCTAATATAGATCCTCTTCTCATCAGGTTTTAAAGAAGGAATAATTATATCACCATATACTACATTACTTGCTTTTTTATCTCCTAGATTGCTAACAATTATTGTATACTTAAGGGTCCTCGATATAGCTGGTTTCAAAGGTAGATCTGAAATACTAGCATTTATAAATGGAGCATGCCTATTGAGATGAAGAATATTTTCGTTTGACTCACAAATGAATGTTGTATTTACAGGTGTACTCACAATTGCTTCAGCGGGAGGTATCTTTATATCTAATTTCTTAGTTGTATTTATTAATACTATATACTCTAAACTTCTTGATGTTTTCTTAGGTAACATATTTACTGTCAATTTCGTATCGCCAGATAGAAATACTACCGATTTGTTATCCCACCATCTAGCCTCAGTTATCGTAACATTTGGAATATTGAAATCTCCATAGTTAATTATAACGAGTCTAACTTTAAGAATAGTTCCATTGTAAAACTTAGTAGTGTTGAAAGTTCTATAGATGATTATAGAGGGAGATTCAAATGCGATCCATATGGGAGATAGCTTATCAACATCAGTTCGATTATTTATCCTTACCGTTAGCACATAACGTAGTGAAGATTGATTAGCATATGAAATCATGTAGGATTTGGGGATCTTAGCAATATAAGCATATGCTATATGTATGTTTAATGTAATATTAAGGAGCGAAGATACATTTTTAGGTAATGCTCTTAAATTAATATAATCTCTTGGGTCTAATGTGTAAGAGAGTTTTGAAGAACCTGTTAGATAAGATATTCTTATATCAGCTTTTTTATTTAAAAGATCGATATATACCGATATATTAGTATAGGGTCTTTCATATGTTCCTTCCAAATTACATAGCTTAATTAAGTAATTTGGCTCTGTGTGATTTAAAAGATCAAATAGCTTATTTTTAATTACGTTAAACATAGATTCAGATATATATGCATTACTAAAGCTTGATCCACGATATCTAAATAATAGCAAATAAAAGTAATCATTTATTTTAGATATGATGAAATTTTGAATTTTCTTAGTTAATTTAGTCCTATTATATATTTTGAGTATAGCTATATTCGATGGCACGGTATTTATGCCTGTATTATATACTATACCGTTTATGAAATAGCAATATTGGCGTCTCCATCTAGATGAGTAGACAAAATCTAATCTAAAACCTCTTACATTTTCAGTTAAATTACTTAAGCTTGTAATGAGTTTAGATTTATTCATGAAATAATCGAACATCGTTGTTTGATTCGGAATAAATATACTCACAAGGGTAGCATTTCCAATAGGGTATAAATCGATTATAGCAGTTGCATCTTTCCTTAATGCAAGACAATTATAAGTCATTAACTTCGTAGGTGTTATTATGACTGTTAAAAGTATGAGAATTAAGAGCAGGCTTGAGTAGCTCTGATCTTTTCTTTTCATCATCTTAGAGCACCTTTAGATAATGAGTTCAAATATTATAACTAAATACCTATTATATACTCCACAGTTATTTATCTGCTTATATTATCGTGAAGTCATAAATGGTTTAAGTAATAAGGCTGGAAATTTAATAATATTAGATACGTAAAACTATGGTACACATTACCTTCGTTTACTCTTCTAATTTGTTATGCTGGATCACAAATCCCAGCGCTACTAATCGCAAATAGTGCTTCTCCCGGAGGATGCTCAGGGCTATCAACTATCATAGCGATTCTTATATTTTTCTGCTTTGCCTTCTTCAGATAAATTCTATATGTTACTGCGTGTGCAACTACATGCCCACCTACAGGCTTCGTAGGATCTCCAAATACGATGTCTGGATGTTCTTGAACTTGATTTGTAATAACTACTGCAACATCATATAGCTCTGCAATTCTAATTAGATCATGCATAAAACGATTTAAAAGTTGCTGTCGCTCCGAGAGCCGTGCTCTACCTAAATACTCTGCTCTAAATGGTGCTACTGCAGAATCGATTGCTACAAATCCAACATTATACTCTCTAATCTTTTGAGGTAATGATCTAGTTAAGAGTAGTAAATGCGATGTGTTGTATGCACGTGCAACTACAATTCTTTTAAGCGTTTCCCTTGGATCTAATCCTTTATTACTTGCTATCTCCACAATCCTTGAAGGACTAAATGTTTTTTCAGTATCTATATAAATCGCATTCTGATTTAAACCTCCTTCAGATTCAGGTAATTGAACATTTACTGCTAATGTATGACATAATTGTGTCTTTCCAGTACCGAACTCACCATAGAATTCGGTTACTGCTTGCGTAGGAATTCCTCCTCTAAGTAACTCATCTAAATTTCTTGAACCAGTAGTAATATACCTTCTTCTTCCGACACGCTCCATCAATTCATCAGCAGATATAAAATCGTCTTGAATAATTCCCTTCTCCTTAAGATAATTATAAGCATCTATTACTATCTTCTCCGCTCTCTCAACACTTACATTTAATATATCTGCAAGATGAATCGGAGAATATAGTAATAGATCTTTAACTGTATAAATACCTGCCTCCCTTAACCTCCTAGCAGTTACATCTCCAATACCAGGTAAATTTTTTACATCCAAGTCGTTATATGTGCTCGGCACAACTTCTTCCCTCCAAATAAATGCATATACTCGTTATTTAAAAAATTCACTTGTGTTTAAGCTTAAAAGAGAACAATACAGATTTAATTTTTCTAATATTAGTGTCGTAAATAACTGAATTTAATTATGGATGAATTCTAGAGGGCGTTCTTGGAAAGAGAGCTGCATCTCTAACATGGGGAAGCCTTAGTAACCATCTTAATACACGTTCAACACCCATTCCAAATCCAGAATGAGGGGGCATTCCATACTTCCTAATCTCGAGATACCAATCATACTCTTCCGGGTTTAATCCCATCGATTTAATTTTATTTAATAATTCGTTATAGTCGTGAATTCTCTGACCTCCTGACGTTATCTCACCATATCCATCAGGAGCCATTAAGTCTGATGATAATGTAACTTCAGGTCTTTTAGGATCTGACATATGGTAGAAGCTCCTGATTTTGACAGGATACCCTGTGACAAAAAATGGTTTGTCGAAGCATTGGCTTAAAACTCTCTCTTCATCGGCTCCAAAGTCATCTCCCCATGATATATCTACTCCTTTACTGTTTAGGATTGATATAGCTTCATCATATGTTATTCTCTCAAATGGGGGATTAAGAGGTTTTAAAGGATCGCCTCTTACTAATTTTATTTCATCAGGTACACGCTCAATCAACTTATCAACGATATATGTGAGAAGCTCCTCTTCTACTCTCATTATATCGTCATGTGTTGCAAATGCAACCTCAGCCTCAATGTGCCAGAATTCAGTTAGGTGTTTTCTCGTTCTTGATTTTTCAGCTCTAAAGCTAGGTTGAATAACATATACCTTCTCAAATACACATATAGCTGCTTCTTCATAAAATTGAGAGCTTTGCGTGAGATATGCTATAGTATCGAAGTATTTAAGTTTAAATAAAGTTGCACCGCCCTCCACGGCAGATGTAATAAGTGTAGGTGCATTAATTAAGACATAATCATTCTTTTCGAAGTACTCCATAGCCGCTTTGATAAGCTCTGCTCTAACTAGCATTATAGCCCTAGATCTAGGTCCTCTAATAGTTAAATGCCTCTTATTAAACATAAACTCAGGAGACTTTAATGCAGACAAGGTGATAGGCCAAACTTCAGAGGGTGCTACTATCTTATAATCAGTTAGATGCACTTCTACGCCTCCTGGAGCTCGCTCATCGTGCTTAACTATTCCCTCTGCCGCTATCGCAGATTCTAAATTAGATCTTTTAACAACTTCATATTTATCGCCTAACTTATCCTTCTCAGCAACCAATTGAACATAGCCGTATCTATCTCTTAGATTTATGAAAATCTTATTTGCATGCACTCTTTTACTAGCAATCCATCCTAAAAGTCTTACAGACTCACCATCCTTATGCATCCTAAGATCCTTACTATTTGAAGTCCTATATTGTAGCCACATCGAGAATATGTATGAATTAAGCCTTTATTTTAATCTTAAAGAAAGTACACTAGAGGCTATAACATCATGTTGGAAATTACTAATTTAATCTCTAAAATGGATTCGAAAGTCAAATTAAATTATTAACTAACCTATATATA
>CAZHBK010000040.1:0-9919 GCA_964530465.1 uncultured Nitrososphaeria archaeon
AAGACATATCTGATGCCTTTAGGATATCTATGTGGGTCTTCAAATGTTGCTTCATCCTTAATTAAATGCATATTAAATACTACTATATCTGCTTTCATACCGGGTCTTAGAATACCCCTATCCCATATCCTAAGCTTACGTGCTGGTAGACTAGTCATCTTCCTTATAGCTTCAGAAAGCTTTAATAGCTTTCTCTCTCTAACGTAATCTGCTATAATCCTTGGGAATGTACCATAGTTTCTTGGATGTGGCTTACCCTTACCTAACTCTTTAACTGATCCATCACTTCCAATAGCTACATATGGATGTGTAATAGCCTTATCAACATCATCTTGATTCAATCCATATATTATCATTGCTGTAGAACCAGAATCATCTAATAATAATTTAATTACTGCATCTAATGGATCCATAGTCCACTTCCTAGCGATATCTAAAATAAACATACCTTCAATCTCCTTATGTGTTTCTGAATATGAAATTGATATATCCCTCCATTCAATCCATCTACCACCCATTAAACCCTTAGACTCTAATTCACGTCTAACCCTTGATACGAATTCACTATCTTTAAACTTCTTAAGTAAATTCTTAATTCCTCCCTCTAAAGCCCATGGTGGAAATATACTTGCTAATGTTGTTGATGATGCCGTATATGGATATGCATCTGCAGATATATCAAATCCCTTATCAGCATAATACTCTATTAACTTTAATGCATTTTCAATCATACCCCAGTTAGGTCTTCCAGCAGCTTTAAGATGTGATATTTCAACTGGGATATTTGCTTCAATACCTATCCTAATTGTTTCAATAATTGAATCTATGAGTCTCTCGCCTTCATTTCTCATATGAGTTGCATATATCCCACCATATCTACTAGCTACCTTAGCTAATTCAATTATCTCATCTGTTTTAGCATATACGCCTGGAACATAGATCAATCCCGTACTTAAACCAAATGCCCCTGCCTCCATAGCTTCTTTAACATACTCCTTCATAATGTTAAGCTCTCTCTCATTAGGCTCTCTATCCTCAACACCTAACGTAGCCGATCTTATAGTTCCATGCCCTACTAAGGTAACTATGTTAACGCTTTTCTTCAATTCATCTAATCTATCTAGATACTCTCTAAAACTACTCCAATCTATTCTAACACTACCCCAGAAAGGTCTTGTAGTATACTCTATAAACTCCTTATTCAAATCTGATATAGGTGCTGGTGAGAAACCACAATTACCTACAACTAACGTAGTAACACCCTGCATGATATAATTATCGGCTGTAGGCACTAGAAATATCGATAAATCACTATGATTATGAATATCTATAAATCCAGGTGCTACAATCAAGTTATCTACATTAATAATTCTCTCCGCATCCTCACCTGTTAAATCACCTATCTTAGTAATTGAATCACTGACGATGCCTACATCTGCTTTAAACGGTGGTGATCCAGTACCATCTACTATAATACCATTACGTAATATTAAATCGTATTTCATAGTATTCAAAAAAGCATAACTCTATTATATAATTTACCTATTACTTATGCATTGCTAATAATACAAGTGAGCCTATAACTAATAGTGTTGATAGTGTTAGCCATATCATATTATATGATAAATAGTACAATATTATACCTCCTAGAGTAGATCCTACTACACTGCCAATATCGTATATATTAAAGTATAGTGCCATTGCTATATCTTGATACTCACTCTCAATAGCATACCCAATATATATTATTGATGCTACAGCGTAGAAGGCCCATCCAAGTCCAAATAATGCCATCGCTATTATAATCGCGTATAATGGAAGATTTAATGAAAATATGTAATATGATGATGCTACTAGAAGTAATCCAGAGATCATTATTATCCTACTCCCAATCTTCCTACATAACGCTCCTAGAATAGGTCTTACAACTGCATTAGAGCATGCTCTAACAGCATATAGAAAGCTTACGAATGACGCCGTAAGCAGATAGACTTCTTTAGCATATATCGGGAAGAACGCTCTAAAGAATCCAAGTGTAAGACTATAGCTTAATGTTGCAATACATAATAGCATGTAAGCCCATTTACTCACTAGTAGTTTAAGTCCTTTACGAAGACTAAAATTAGATCCATTTTTGATACTACAATATGGTTTATCATATCTTCCTAATGATATTAGCATTATCGATATTGGAATTAACATAAAGCCTGATATCGTAAATGTAAGTGGTATATTTAAGAGAGCTACTAGCATGCCTGCTAGTATAGGACCTAATATCATTGCTACTGCGACAGCAGTTAGATATATACTCATAATCTTAGCTCTTTCTTCATCACTAGATAATACAGATATAGATGCTAGTGCTACAGGACCGAATGAAGCTATTGAGATAGAGTGTATTATCCTAGCTATATAAATATCTGGTATTACTCTAGCTAATCCATAAGCTATTAACGATATCGAGCTTATTATTAGTGCTATCCCAAGGAATTTAAACCTACCTATTGAGTGTACTCTTGAAGCTACTGGAATCCTTAAGAATATAGAGAGTATCGATGGTATTGCAACTATAAATCCTACTTCTGCTTTTGAAGCACCTAAATCAACTAGATATATTGGGAATATTGGAGCTATTAAATGAATTGTAAGCCAGTATGATGAAGCACCTAATATAATCGCTACTATCGTCTTCCTCAGCATTAATATCTTCAATTACTTAAATCCTCTCCTTAAATGCTTCATAGAACCATAGTATTCAACTAACTTCTTAAACTCAGACTCATCATAGAATTTACATTCTCCTGCTGTAAATGCCTTAGCTACTTCGATTACAAACCTACATGCTAACTCTAAATCTACTAGGTTATTAGCTCCAGTAGCACATCCAGGTACGGGTACTTCAGATGTTATAGCAACTCCCACTACAGGGCTGTCGGTTGCTAACCATGGTAATACCATACTATTTATATGGTATACTCCAACCGTATATGGTGTTAAATCCTGCATTGTTATCGGTACTACACGTGGTATTGAACCAGTAACCCACTCTAGAATATCCAATAGACAGTCGCTAACTTTTAAAATATACCCCTCCTTAATAGTAGGTGTTATCGCGATACCTCTCCATTTAACTATCCTATTAGCTTTAGTTGCATCAATCGATAATATCGCATCCATATTCGGATCGACCTCATACTTAATCAATGTATTTAAATCGATTGGAGAACCCATAAATGGAACTGGTTTATGAGGTAGTGTAGGTGCATTAGGACATATGTGAGTCGTTATAATTACATCTCCCGGTAGGATATCTCCTTTAATCCTCATAGAACCTAATTTCATAGCTGCTGCTAATGCAACTATAGCTCCATCAGCATCAGATACTAGTCCAATTCTATCTGGTCTAGCTCCGACACCACCCAACCTACCTATAATACCTAGCGTTGGCGCATCACCACCGCAACTCCTACCCTTACTTCCAGGTATTAAAACCTTGATTAAATCAGTATGCCCTTTATCGCCCGATAATCTAATGATTTCAGGCTTTAAACCATACTTCTCTAAGACTTTACCAACCTTAGATCCATCTACATTAGGATCATCTAGTAATTCAGCTGCCTCAATTACATATTTCATAACCATTGTAAAATATCTATTAAACGATATTCAATATAAATTTAGAAGCTAGAAAATTTATACTAGTTAAATGACTAGATAATGCAATTCTAACATGTTAAGTGGAGTGCTGCTACAACCCTCTTACCTTTAGAAATCAATTCATTAAATTTCTTACATGCCTCTCTAGTAGGTAAGATGATAGTCTTAATCCCTCTATCCTCAATATACTTCCTTACGTCTTCAGGAACTCTCATAACTCCATATGCACCAGTTCCAATAATTAAAATCTCCGGAGAATACTCTAAAACTTCCTTAATATCATCAATTGCTAGTTTATGACCTTCAATCCTCCACCAATTACTCCTAACCCTATCAGGATATATAATTACATCAGAAGTATAGAGTTTCCCATCTATTACAATCCTACCAAATGAGTAATCATCTATTTTAACCATCAATTACACCCCCTTAAATCCACCCCCAACTACATAATGTACATCCATATAATTGGTTCTAAAGCACCGATTATAAATCCTAGAATTGCATCATTTATCGAGATATATCTGAGTTCTTTACCAATAGCCTTATTAACTGTTTTACTCAATTCTCCAACATCTAAATCTTTAAACTTTCTAATAACTACTTCTCTAATACTAATCTTATCACTAAGCATACCAATATAATTACTTATTAAATTGGATAATCCATCTGCTATAAGCCGTGTTATTTTATCACCTATATCTCCTAGGAATTTAGGTATGTGTGTATCTAGATATCTCTCAGTCTCTCTCTTGATAACGTTTTTAATCTCACCAACAATGTCGCTATAGTTTAAAACCTCCCTCTCTATAATCTCTCCAAATCTATTAATTAACTCATTCTTCATCCTAGGTATTACTCCCTGGATTTTAAATGGGCCAATTCTATATTCTTTAATTGGATGGAATAACATCCATATAGCTAATCTATTAGCTAGATATCCTATTAATGCACCAAATAAAGCACTAACTAATATCCTAAGTAGGATCTCCATGAATAACAATAATAACGGATTATGTATATTACCTAATCCTAGTTCAAGTTTAAATCGAATGTATGGATTGAATTAAATTCAATAACTTCTACTTATACTTATCCCTTAAGAAAGTTTCTTAAAAATCTTCCTCTAATATATCTAACTATTGATGGTATATCTATCTTCATAGGGCATACCTCCTTACATAATCCACATCTTAAACAGAATAATGTATATGGTGCTATATCATTAATACTGTCGGTTATAGCGGTCCATCCAAAACCCATAGGTATGCCATAAACCCTACCACCACAGATATTACCTACTAGTTGCCATATTGGGCATTCGATCTGACACCTGCCACATTTAATACATAAAAGCTGTTGTTTTAGAACTTCATCTCTTAAGGCATTTAGCCTACCACCATCATATAGTATTACATGTAGTTCTCTAGGTCCATGTACTCCATACACCTTCTTAAACTCTATATCTGCCGTACTACTAGGTCCTGAAATTAATGAGATATATGTCGGAGGGTATAATCCAGCATAACTAGCTTGAACAAGGCATTGCTTAAATGCATCTTCAAGTGTAGGTAGTATCTTCTCAACACCAGTAATCACAATATGTATTTCAGGTAGGGATGTTGAAGCTCTAATATTACCCTCATTAGATATTAAGAGTATTGAACCTGTATCTGCAGAGATCGCGTTAGCTCCTGAAATCCCCATATCAGCACGGATAAAGAACTCTCTTAGAAATCTCCTAACCTGATATACTACTTCCTCAATAGACATATTTCTATCAACATTAATACCGCCATTTCTGAGGATTTCAATAGCATTCTCAAATGTGATATGTGCTGCTGGCACTATAGCATGCATAGGCTTACCCTTAGAGAGTTGTATTAGTAATTCTCCTAAATCAGTCTCATATACTATGTGTCCTTTACTAGCTAGATATCCTCTAACATCTATCTCCTCACTAATCATAGATTTAGCTTTAACAATCACCTTAGATGTATCCCCAATTATATCATCGAGTATCTTAATGACTTCAGCTCTATCCCTAGCATAATATGGATAACCTTTATTCATCTCTATAGACTTCAAAGTTTTATCAATATAATACTCTAAATTGTTAAGTGTATCCTCTCTAACTCTCCTAATATAATCTGCATACTCGATTAAATACGGGTAGTTATGTAATATATTGAATACCTTATCAGATATATTAGTTACCGATCTCTTCAATCCATCTCTCAAATTTCTATTATCTAACGCCCTATACAGATTCTTATATACCCTATCTATATCTAACCCCATTTATAATCAACCTCCAGCCAGTAGTATAGCTATATCTGAAATCTTGATATCATTAAATGCATTTTTAGATAGATTTAAATAGCATATAGGGCATAATGATACTATATTATTTGATTCACTAGCTAATTCACGTAATCTCATAATTGATACTTCATGTGATATTCTAGGAGATATTGATTCTATCGGCCCACCACAACATCTAGTATACTCCCTACATCTAGAGGATTCAACAATTTTATAACCTATACTTTCAAGCAGGCTTCTTGGCTGATCGATTATCTTTAGGTATCTAGCATAGATGCATGGATCCTGAATTACTACTTCTAAGTTGCTCCCGCCATGTTTCTCAGATTTAAAACCACTGTTATATAATAACTCAAGATAGTTTGTAACTTCAATATCAAAGCTATCTATATATTTTGGATATATTTCACGTAGGAGGTATGTTGTATGTGGATCTATCGTAATAATCTCACTTACATTATGCTCTTTAAATGTATTATATACTCTACTAGCATACTCATAGAGTAAATCATCTAATCCAAGATCATATAGTAATACTCCAGAATATAATTCATCATCGTATAGATATCCAAAATCTATATCTGATTGCTTAAGTAGTCTAACTATACTATCTAATACTTCATGACTGAATTTTAAATAGTCTTTAGATACTTTCGAGGTAATACTACTTAAATCAATAAACCTACTTAGAAATGATCCAAGTTTTAAAAATATCGATGGTTTCTCCTCAAG
Source organism: uncultured Nitrososphaeria archaeon (assembly GCA_964530465.1). Taxonomy (GTDB): domain Archaea; phylum Thermoproteota; class Nitrososphaeria; order Geothermarchaeales; family JDFR-13; genus CAZHBK01. Next base: position 6,715 of record CAZHBK010000040.1, read on the forward strand.
GCTAGCGATTAAATTAGTTATATATGCTATATATGGTGTTAACTGATATAATAAACCAGCGTATAATATCCTGTAATGCTTCTTAGGGAGATTATATTTATAAGCCCACCCATGTAGATACATGTTTGATGCTTTAATCGGAGAGCCTATATTCATGATATTTCTAATTAGAGTATTTAGTATTATTTCAATAGGAATGGGCATTTCAAAATATTAGAAGTATCCTCATAACATTTAAGGAATACTACATTACATGCATTAACCAATCACAGATGTATAAACAATCTAACACTATAATTCTAACTGGATGAAATTAATTAAAATAATGGAATTATTGAATGTTTTTACTTTAGGAATCTAAATCCATTAGACATTTAATCTATATATCAAGTACTTTTTATGCATTGGGAATAATATTCTTTACTGATGCAATACCATAAAGGAGTTATCAATGAAGCTCTAATACTAGCATCTGGCTTAGGAACTAGGTTAAGTGATTTCATTAAGAGTCCTAAGTTTGCATTGAAATTATCCAAATACCCGTTAATATACTATCCAATACTAACCCTAACATCAGTAGGCGTTACCGAATTTACGATTATAATTGCTGAGAAGTATTATGATGTTGCTCGTAAATTATTAGATAGTTTATCAGATAAAATAGATATATCTATCAATCTAGTATTAAACAAATATCCTGAAAGAGATAATGGATATAGTTTCCTAATAGCCTCTAAACATATTAATTCCGAGTATTTCTATACTTCGATGTCAGACCATATCTACACTAGGCTGATACCTATGAAATTAGTAGGTTCGTTAGATAAGAGTATTAAATATGATGTTATTGCTGGTGTCGATTCAAACCCTAGGTATATTAACTTGGATGAAGCAACTAAAGTAGCTACATCTAATGATAAAGTAATTAGATTCGGTAAGGATCTTCTAGAGTATCAATATGTCGATATAGGCGTTTTCATTACAAGCTCCAACTTAATCAACTATGTCTCTGATTTGAAGGATTTAAAAAAGCTTACATTCTCACAGTTACTGAATACCGCTATTGAGAGAGGTGCTCACATATTATATACTGATATTAACGGTCTTCCATGGACGGAGATAGATACCGTAGATGATTTAAATCAAGTATTAAATGGTGATAGAAGAACCGTACTTGATGTAGTATTAAATGAGGTTAGGGATTTATGGAGGTGAAAGGCAAGACTACTGATGGAATTGTCTCTAGATATTTAAATCGCAGAATATCAACTAGGATTACGAAGGTATTACTTAAGTTAAATGTTAGGTCTCCTAATAAAGTAACTATCACTACATCTATAATAGGCTTCTTAGTATATCCAACTTATCTACTCGGTAATTATATACTAGCTGGGATATTAACTCAACTAGCATCTATATTAGATGGTGTTGATGGTGAACTTGCTAGAGCTTTAAATATCGAGAGTAAGTATGGAGCTTTTTTAGACTCGATGCTAGATAGGTTAGTAGATATATTGATTATACTAGGTGCTTCAACATACTCAGTAATATACTTAAACTACGTATCTCCAGTACATATAACAGTATATATGCTTGCATTATCAGGTGATTTAATAGTTAGCTATATCCACTCTAGATCCCAGCTAGACTTCAGAATTCATCCTATGTTAATCGGTAAAATCCCAAATATAGCCTCTAGAGATGTAAGACTCTTCATCATATTCATAACTAGTATTTTTAACCTTGTTTTTGAAGGACTTTTAATCGTAGCTATACTATCATACTTATATACATGGGTTAAATTCATAGATATATTATACAGTATTAAGTCTTCTCCCTCCTCTTCTTAGCTGCCTCAAGTATATCTATTGCATTCTCACATATATCTATAACTTCCTCACCCATCCTCTTTAAATCATACGTAGTTTTAAGTAGATCGTTCTGTTCTTCAATAATAGCATCAACTACATCTACAAACCTGCTGTATATATCCTTGATTCTCTTTATTAGTTTGAGAAGGTTCTCTATTCTTAAGAGTGGTTCTGTATTCTCATACAATATTCTCTCTAGATCATCACTTGTAAGATTCCATTCAAATCCACATCTAGGGCATTTAACTCTCATAATACCATTCCTCTACCAATTTAAGTAGGTCGTGTAGTATTTGTATATTTAACGCCTACCACTATACTTATCATAATGTATCAGTTGATTTAATGGTTTCCTCCATGGTGCCTCCGGTCTCTCATCCGGATATCCAACTGCGATAATTGATACCGGTATTAAATTCCTAGGTATATTTAAGATCTTCCTAATCTTATCGATATCCCTAAGTGTCTGAATCCATACGCATCCCAAACCTAGTGCATGAGCAGCTAGTAGTATATACATTGTCGCATTTGCACAATCAACTAAGTATGATGTAGGTGATTCACTTGGATTACATACTACTACTATCGCTAGTGGTGCTCTCGATAATGGTTTAGCACCATAGTGGATCTTAGATAACTCCTTTAAGATATCTCTATCCCTAATGATAATAAACTCCCAAGGCTGAGAGTTGTGAGCTGATGGAGCATATCTAGCGATATCTAGTATTTTAAGTATCGTATCATCGTCGATATTCTTGTCTTTAAACTTTCTAATACTCCTACGGGTAAGTAGAAAGTTAATATATCTATTTACATCCATTTCCTCATTCATTAAGATATCACCTTATTCAGATATCTTAAAGTATTGATTCTATTCAATGCCTTCTAATATTCTTAAAAATACCTTTTATGATTAATGTACTCTCCATGCATATACTGCTCCGAATGGGCATTGATTAACACAATTCATACATCCAACACAGTAGTCTGGAGTAATCCATAACTCTGAATCGATAATCTCCTTATTCCAATCGATCTTCATTAGGCATTTCTCAGTACATAGGCATGGTTTACACTTCTTACATAACTCACTATCTACTCTAACCCCGAGTATTCTAATTCTAGCATATATCTGAGCATATACACCTAATGGACATATATATCTACACCAATCTCTAGGCTCAAATATCAAACCCCAGATTATAGCAAGTATTAGAAATATCCTACAATACCATATGAAGAAATCCCACTCCCAGAATATCTCTATCGTAGCTATCAAAACTAGTATACCGAATATAATTGGAAATCTATAGTTAGCTAGTTTTGAAGGCCAT
>CAZHBK010000041.1:0-9414 GCA_964530465.1 uncultured Nitrososphaeria archaeon
AGTAGGTAGGTATACTAAAGCTCAGAAGCAGTGGCTTATAGAACATGGATACCTACCTGAATGGTTAGGTTAAGATAATGAGTTATTATAGAGATAAAATTATCAGGAAACTTGAAGAGAGACTTAGAAGATTTGAGAGAGAGTATCGAATGCGTATTAAAGATAGTGATGAGAGGGAGATCGTCGAGGAGGTTTTCGATAAGACAACCCTCTTAACATTATACCAGTTGATGAATGCAGGATATATCGATGAATTAAATGGAGTAGTATCAGCTGGTAAGGAAGCTAGAGTTTATTCTGGAGTTGATAAGGATGGTAATCCAATAGCAGTTAAAATATTCCTAATACTAACTAGTGAATTTAGAAGAGGAAGGTTGAAATATATTATTGGAGATCCTAGATTCGAGGGCATATATAGTTCTCCGATGAAACTCGTATATGCTTGGGCTTCAAAAGAATATAAGAATTTAGTTGAAGCATATAATGCAGGTGTTTATGTCCCTAAACCTATAGCATATAAGAAGAATATTATAGTTATGGAGTTTATAGGTGAGAATTTCACCCCCGCCCCCCTCCTGAAAGATTATCCCAAATTATCTAAATTTATATTATATCAGATACTTCGGCAGATTAGAATACTATATAATAAAGCCAAGCTTGTACATGCAGACTTAAGTGAATATAACATTTTCTACTTTAAGAGGAAACCAATATTATTTGATTTTGGGCAGGCTGTAATTAGGGATCACCCTATGTCTGAAGAATTTTTAATCAGAGATGTAAGTAATATCTTATACTTCTTTAGAAGTAGAAGAATTGAAGTACCTACATTAGATGATGCATTAGAATATGTTAAGAGTTGGTGATTTAAATGCAACAGAAGATAGGTATCTACCCAGATAGATTAGGAGTTATCATAGGTAGAAATGGGAGTGTTAAGAAAAAGATTGAGGAATTAACGGGCGTTAAACTTAGAATTGATAGTAAGAATAATGTTGTAACTGTTGAGGGTGAAGATATAAATTCAGTATTGACAGCTCTGAATATTATCAAAGCTATCAATTATGGATTCTCACCAGATAAAGCATTTAAATTACTAGATCCAGATTATACACTTCATATAATCGATATATATACATATCTACCTAGAAGAAATGAGAATGATCTTAAGAGAGTGCTTGGTAGGATTATCGGTGAGAAAGGTAAGACTAAGAGGATTATTGAGGAGACTACTGATACAGATATATCCGTATATAGAAATTATGTAGCTGTAATAGGATTATTCGATGATATTTTAACTGTTGATGAAGCAATTAGAATGCTCATTAAAGGCGCTATGCATAGAACAGTATATAACTTCCTATTTGCATCTAGAAAGATGAAGAAAGCCGGACTAGTGGAGTGGTATTAGTGGTTAGAGAGGTATTTAGAGAGGAAAGCCCGAGTGCATTCTTCTATAAAAATAGACAATTGGCTGGATTTTCAAATCCAACAAGAGCGTTATATACTGCAGTTAGAGAGCTTGTAGAAAACTCATTAGATGCATGCGATTTACATGGTATAAAACCAGATATATTCATTAGCTTAACTAAATTTAAGGAAGTCTCAGGAAATGTACATATCTATAAGCTAACGGTTATAGATAATGGATGTGGAATACCGAGAGAATACGTTTTAAAAGCATTAGGTAGGGTATTCGTAAGTAGTAAGTATGTTCTTAGACAGAGTAGAGGGACTTTCGGATTAGGAGGGACGATGGCATTATTATATGCTCAGGCGACATCAAATAAACCTATAAGAGTAGTTACATCTACAGGCGGCAGATATATAAACTCATTTAAATTCTACATTGATATTGAGAAGAATGAAGCTAAAACCATAGAGTATAATAAGATTCTAAATAGAGATGGATGGCATGGTACGTTAATTGAATTATACCTAGAGGGTAATTATAGATCTGCATCTAGATACATATTAAGCTATTTAAAACAGACAGCTACAATACTCCCATATGCACGCATTATATTCATAGATCCTAATGGAGTATTATACTACTTTAAGAGGACTATAGAATACATGCCTAGACCACCTAAAGAGACTAAACCACATCCACATGGTATAGATCTAGAAACATTAAAGAGAATGCTTCGAGATGAACGTAATAAGGGACTTACATTAATTGACTTCCTAGTTAAGAGATTTCATAGAGTAGGTTATTCAACAGCATCTAAATTCTTAAGCTATGCTGATATAGATCCTAATATTAGAATTGGAGAATTAAATGATAACGATATTGAGAGATTATATATCTCAATGAAGAATTACAATGGATTCCTACCTCCATCAGCTGACGTACTAAGCCCTATAGGATTAGATGTATTTAAGAATGGTATTATTAAGGAGTATAATCCAGAGTATATAGATTTAGTAGTAAGACCACCATCGAGTTATTCAGGACATCCATTTATAATTGAAGCAGCATTAGCATACGGCGGTGATATACCTGGAGAACCTGGAGAGATTAAATTATTTAGATATGCCAATAAAATACCATTAATATTTGACGAGGGTATCGATGTAGCTACCAAAGTACTGAAAAATATAAATTTCTCAATTTATAAAAGGCCGAGTGATAAGCCTATTGCATTATTCATACATATCGTAAGCACTAAGATACCATTTAAAACATTAGGTAAGGAGGCTATTGCAGACATACCTGAGATTGAAAGAGAGATAGAACTAGCATTTAGATATCTATTTAGAAGATTATCTAAGCATGTAAGTAGGATTGAAAGACATAAGAAAGCATCTAAGAAATTTAAGACATATGAAAGATACTTAGAGCTAATAGGTTATTTCTCAGCTAAGATGGTTGGAAGGGAGAAGCCTGATGTATCTAAACTACTAGAGAGAATTAAGGAGAGATATAAACTAAAGTAGTATTACTATAATGATTCTAACTCATCCATTTTATTCTTGAGGTATACATCAACGATATATGTCAAGCCATACCTACTAAAGGCTTCAAGCTCAGACTTCCTCTTGATCTTCTTAAACTTCTCAAGCTCAGTATTCCACGGCTCTGTCTGATACCTCGGATCCCTCATTAATTCCTGAAGTCTCTTCACATCTACCTCTGTAAATGGCTCACTAGGAAGTTTATATTTAATAATATCGCTAGCCCAGACACCTATCCACTTAGCATCAGGCGTATTTAAATCTCTTACATGTGCTGAATTTGCAGATCCAAATATTATAACACTTGCTATATGCATACCCCATACGTCTCCATCAGTAAAGATATATACGGGGAGTCCTAACTCTTTATTCAACCTCCTAATTAGATATCTAGCGGCTCTCGGTGCTTGACCTGAGGTACTTATTAATATAGCCTTATACTTCTTATAAATCCCCTCTTCAATAAATCTATTGAAGATTGCATCCTTCTCAATTACGAATACCCTCTCAGCACTGGTCTCTACAAACTCACTAGTTCTGAGGCTATGTCCTATCATGAATCCATCTGGATGTGAGGTTAGATTAACTCTCTTACCTTCATAACCGGGTATCGTATATTCGATTGTTAGATCACCAAATATAGCTGCTCTCTCAGCTGGAAATATATTCATATCCTCCCTAGGCCTACCAAGTAATGCTTCTAAATCCATAATTAACTCATCAGACTCACTCTGATCTTTAAAATCAATCCCGTATGCTTGAGCAGAATAATATACGTCTCTAAGAGTACTAGTCTTACCATTCTTAAGTAATTCTAATGCGAAATATGCGATCCATAGAAATTGAGTAAACCTCCTTAAATGGCTAATATTAGCTGCAGATCTAATTTTAAATCTATCACCTAATACATATCCTCTAACATCCTCATCATAGATTATATTACTAACACTCCTACTAGGTAGTTTGAAATAAGGAAACTCTCCTCTCTCAATAGCCTCATAGACAGACCTACCTAACTCAATAAGCATCTTAATAGTTTCCTCACGCCTCCTCCTAGCATAGCCACTCTTAGTAGATTTAGGCATTGAAAACCACCATATCAAAAGTTTCAAGCTATCAAATAATATGTAATGTTACTTTTAAAATGAGAAGGGTAAATAATGTTAAATATATTAGAAGTATATCACTCTAAAAATAGCAGTATGTACTCTCAGAGTGTGAGAGTATGAGTAAAGAGATTAGTGAGAAATTAATAATGCTTGGTAGGCTCTTAGGATTTGCAATACTAGTTATAGGTTTGATAATGATATACTATACAGTAACATCTAAGATAGATCCATTGAATTACGGGTTACTCACATTATTTGGAGTATTAGTTACATTATCTGGATTCATACTTACAGTAGCTAAATATGAGAGGAGAGTAAGTTAGTAAGTTATCCTAGTTAGTTTAGATATAGCTAGTTTCAATAATCGAGGATCGCCAAACCTCTTAACAAACATTATAGTAGTTGATCTGAAAATGGGATATCTCCGAAATCTACTAGCTAAAATAGATATTACGACACTAGTTGGAAGGTGATATGGTGTTTCAATAGCACCCGACTCAACTAAATTACATATCCTTAAAGCAGTCTCTGCCAGATCAGAACATTCCATATCCTCACATAATTTAATACTTCTATTATTAAACCATTTAGATATAGTGAAATAGTCATTTAATGTAAAAATCCATTCTTTAACTAATGCATGCATTAATGTAACTACAGCCTCAGCATACTCCTCCAATGTTATAACTTCATATCCATATATAGACCTCTTGGTAGTATGCTCAAATAATATACTACTATCCATGAAGACGATATTACCAAGACTAGGATACGTATATAGATCAACTATAAATGATCCTTTAGTTAAAGTTATAGTGTAAGGTTCTATAACACTAAGAGTAAAGCCATTTCTTAAAAACGCTCTAACTAAATCATGTAGTATGCTATTATTAATTAAAATATCTACATCAGCTGGAACATAATCAATAGGTTTTAACAATTTGAAGAAAGTATATCCTTTGTCAAACTTAGATAGAATGCTAACTACTTCAGATAACGACTTAATGAAAAATTTAAATCTGCTCTCCTCCTTATCTCTAACATCACCTTCTATACCTAACTCTCTAAGGAAATAAAGTAATATCTTATTTAGTCTAGCATGCTCTATTAATTCACTTAAAGATCCACTTACATGCTTAGATTCTAATGCTTTAAGAATGATATACGTTTTTGTAGTCATACATGCAACCCAGTATACTCTAATATTCTTTTTAAAGACTTATGTATTGTCTCATTTGATGTATCAATTTTAAAAGTATCTAAATATCTAAATAATACGTTATATATTGCTAATTCGAGAGAGATATACCTAGATTCATAAGGCCTTCTTCTAACTAATTCATTTAAATTAGCATAAATGTAAACTATATGTCTTGCTTTCAAAGCCTGTGATAATAGAAATTTAACTCCTATATACCGTATACATTTAGGGTTTCTTAAAGTCATAATGAGCCATGTTATAAAATCAGGATATGATCTCTCACCTATTACAAGATATCCCATCCTTGATGGAATAATATACTTGATTAGTATAATCGGTATTATAGAGATGAATTCGATCCCGGCCCATAAGCGTTTAAGCTTTGATGGAATTCTTAAGTTATAGTATGGATTAGCATATCCCTTAAACGTAAAAAATAAGCCTAGTAATCTAGCTAATAATGAAGCTAATGTATGTGTACCACGCATCCAAGCAATCTTAACTTTATACTTCCTAGATAGAATATAATAGAGATATCTTGCTAATGTAGTCTTACCCGATCCATCAGGTCCAAAGAATAAGATGAATGGCATCCTATACAACTATAACTATCTCACATCTGGTAATTAAACTACATATAGAGAGTAGATGTTTAAGAGGATTATATAATTCATTTATTGATACTTTAGTAATATCTCCCCCATATTATTTTTAGGTGCCTAAATTGAAGGCGATGGTTTTGAAGAGGATAGCTCCTATAGATGAGAATCCATTAGAATATAGTGATTTAGAGAAACCATCCCCTAGTAAAGGTGAAGTTCTACTTAAGGTTAAAGCATGTGGTGTTTGTAGAACAGATCTACATATTATAGAGGGTGAATTAAAGACTGTAAAACTTCCATTAATACCCGGCCATCAAGTCATCGGTGTTGTTGAGGATGTTGGAGAGGAAGTTAATGTCGAGAAGGGTATTAGAGTTGGAGTTCCATGGCTATATTGGGCTTGTGGAGAATGTAAGTATTGTAGGTTGGGATTGGAGAACCTATGTGATAAGGCATTATTTACAGGTTATCATGTTGATGGCGGATATGCTGAGTATATGATTGCGAAAGCCGATTTCATACATCCAATACCAGATGTATATGATGATTATCATGCAGCACCATTACTCTGTGGTGGTGCTATTGGATATAGAGCGTTAAGACTTACGGGACTTTTAGAAAGAGGTGAGGGGAGGCTTGGATTATTCGGGTTTGGATCTTCAGCACATATGATACTTCAAGTAGCTGTTAATAGAGGTTTAGAAGTATATGTATTCACTAGATCTAAATCTAAACAGGAGTATGCTATTGAATTAGGTGCTAAATGGGCTGGTCATACCAGGGATGAGCCTCCACATAAGTTAGATTCAGCAATTGTATTTGCACCAGCAAGCTGGGTATTCATAGAGGCATTAAAGAAGGTTGATAAAGGTGGTAGGGTTGTATTAGCAGAGATATACATGACCCCAATCGAGAAATTAGATTATAGTCTACTATGGCTTGAGAGAGAAATTAAGAGTGTTGCTAATGTAACTAGGAGGGATGTTAGTGAATTCTTAATAGACGCTGCTAAAGCTGGGGTAAAACCATACGTCACATTATACGACTTAAAAGATGCAAATAAAGCATTATATGAATTGAAGTATGGTGAGGCTAAAGGCTCTGCAGTATTAAAGATATAATAGTTGAATTTAAATCCATTACAACATACCATTTATCAAACTATTATATAATTCTAGATATTGCTTAAAGACTACATCCCAATTATAAAACCTACATATTTGCTTAAACGCTCTCTCAATATAACTGTCTATATCGTACGAGGTATAGTTATTAATTGCCTCAGCTAGCTTAAGCGGATTAAATGAATCAATTAATATACCCATCTCATCACTTAGGATATCGAGTATACTCGGTATTCTAAATGATATTACTAATGTCTTTAAAGCCATAGCCTCAAGTACTACAGTAGGTATTGCTTCAACTCTAGATGGAAGTATTAATGCATCACTACCAGCTATGTACTTCAAGCATTCATATCTAGGTTTATAACCTAGGTAATGCAGATTATCATATCTATCACATACAGACTTAACTAATCTCACTAGAGGGCCTGAGCCAAGTATTAATACATGTATATTTTTATCGATATATTTAGCTGATGATAAAAGTATATCAATACCCTTATCCTTACTTAATCTACCAGCATATATAACCTGCCTATCATACAATCTAATATATTCATCTTTATTCGGTAAGTCTCTAAAATCTATAGCATTAGGGATATACCTTACTTTAAAACCCAACTCCCTATAGTATTTATATGTCTCTTTAGAGATACAGGTTAACATATCTAACTTACCAACTACAAACCTCTCTATAAAACTACTTAGAAATCCTATGAAAGATCCATGAAGAATACCTATCTGTTTAGAGTAAATACCATGTAGCGTAAGTATCTTAATAGCTGAGTTTGAAAATCTGACTGGAAACCATGTAGGTAGGTTATGTCCATGTGCAATATCATACCGTACATCCATCAACCTCCTTAATAACACCTTTAACGTAGATGTGATTGCAAAACTAGGATTGTAAAACTTCCTAATAGGTATATGAGGTGTATTCTCAACAGATATATAATCAACGTCAAAACCTACATCCCTCAATTTCTCAATAAGTTTAGATACATGTTGAGCAACACCACTCACACCACTAACTCTAGGAGATATCATTAAGATCTTCATATTACAACTACACCATACTGAATAAGTTATTTAAGCTCATACATCCAATTAACAGACTGACAAACTTAATCATCCCTTTATATATGCAAACATATAGATTAACTATTTTAATAGAGGAATACCATTCTGCAGGAGGTGCTGTAATTGACGTACGATGAAGATGAAGAAGAGGATAAAATACCTATATACGTATCTAAAGATACTTATGAGAAGATTAAGAAATATCTAGAGGGAACTGATTTCGAGAGTATTGATGAATTGATAGAATACGTTCTATCTGAAGTATTAGAGGAAGAGGAGTTTGAAGAAGAGGAGTGTGAGGAGATTTAAATAGCTTAGAGTATTAGCTTAGAGGTAGTTTTAATGGAGATTTTAAATATCTATGGCAGTATTATTCAAGCTAGTAATGATAGTATCGCTAGGGAGTTAATAGATGAATACTGGTTCTTCAAACATACTAAGGCTAGTAGTTCACTTAGAGAGCAATTAATTGATATAGAAGTATCATCAGATAAGTTACCTATTAGAAGGTATAGTAGTCCTTCAGGAATAGAATTCAATTTAGATAAATTCCCTAGTATTGTTAGAGTAAGGGTTAATCCTGTAAGTGGTATGGGATATTATATAGCTTGGTTTCTAAAGGGATTTCTATTCTGGAGTGATAAAGCATTAATCCATGCGGCAGGTATATCTGATAAGTATGGTAATGGGGTATTGATATTTGGCGTTGGTGGTGTTGGTAAGACTATACTCTCAATATATCTAGCCAGTAATGGATATTACTATATGGGTGACGACTGGATATTAATAGATAGAAGTGGATTTATTAAGCCGTTTATAACGAAGATAACAATATATCCATACCACTTAAGTATACTCCCGCAAGTAAGAAGTTACATGTTTAAAAGAGAGAAGATTAAGGCATTAAAGCTTCTAACTGCAGGATATATTATCAATCATACACCATACCCTATAAAAGGATTATTCGAGTTAAAACCAGTAAGACATAAGGTTAAACCCGAGGATGTAGTTAATGATTTAAAGATAGCATTCGAATCTAAGCTTAAATACGTGCTCTATCTCAAGAAGGGACGGGGGTTCTCTATATCAGAGGTAGATAAGATAGATAGATATATTGAAGAATTAGCAGATATAGCATCAGCAGTATATCGATATGAATTACATCATGTTGAAAGAGCATACTATCTATTAAAATCTCTAAAAATTACAAATTCAGAGTATTTCGAAGATAGAGTTAAACATATTAAAAACATCTATAGAGATGCCTTCGAGAAATTAGATGGAGTCTATAAAGTAGAATTACCAGATAAACCATCATCAGATGAGTATCTAAAAATAAC
>CAZHBK010000041.1:9424-9911 GCA_964530465.1 uncultured Nitrososphaeria archaeon
CATATTAACCTAGTAAAAATATATCTTTCAAGTCTTATTTAGATTGATCCTAATTTGATTTTATGTGAGAGATATAAGATTTAAATGTTATTGTGGATCATGCGGATTTAGATGCTGCCACTTTAATAATCTAGGTGACATGCCTTTAATATTCCCCTGGGAGAAGAGGGTTTTAGAAGAGAATACAGATATAGAATTATATTTTACTCCTGAAGTTGTATATCAAATAGGTAGAGATAGCTATTTAGTAGTATTATATAGATGGATTATTAAAGGATACTGCCCATTCCTAACTAAGGATGGTTACTGTAGCATTCATGATTTAAAACCAGCTTCATGCAAGATGTTCCCATTAATTTACGGCTGGGGTGATAGTAGTCTGAGATTGAGCATTAACTGTAAATGGGTTTTAGATAATTTAAAGGATTTAAAAGATATAAATCCAGTATACGTATTCGAGGAAGAATTTAAAGTATTAATAGAGATA
>CAZHBK010000042.1:0-9826 GCA_964530465.1 uncultured Nitrososphaeria archaeon
ACTATGTTGCCGTTGAGCCCATGACTGATCAGGAAGAAGTTGCTAAGTTAATGAATGTAACACAAGCAACGATCTCATACTATCTATCGTTAGAAAGAGGTAAGTATACGAAAATCCTAGAAAATACATATATTATGAGGATGATACAAGATCTAGCTAGGAAACTAGCTAATAGGAGTATTTCACAATCTGAATTCTTATGTGAGTTGAATAAAATTATATTAGAAATTGCTAGAAGCGGGATACTCTGTAAATATCATGAAGTATTAGAGCCGAGTATATCTTCAACTAAGTGTAAGATATGCATAGATCTATTTAGAAATTTACAATAGCAGTCTTGATACCTAACTCCGAGAGAATATTACCTAATTCACTACCATGCCTTATGTACTCATTTAACTCAGGATTTAAATAATATACGAGAAATGTAGAAAGCCCTCTATGCCTCCAGGAGATCTTGTATATTATTAACGTGCTCTCCCTTCTAGGGTATTTAAATACATCTAATATTGCCTTATCAGCATTCATTAAGTCGACATAAGTAACCATTATATATTTCGGAAATATTTTGTCGAACTGTATTATTACGTCATCAGTAATATCTGAGATCTTAACTCCTTTAATACTACTTAGATTTTCATTTATTACCTTAAAAGCCTTATGTATGACCTTATATGAAGTTTTACTATAGCTATCTTCATAGTCTAAGTTAAATCCATAGATAGCATCATTCATTTCAATCTTCAATTACAGGAATTCCGAATCTAATTGAAATTCTCTTCTTCTCCTCATAACTTATACTATCTGGATCCCAGAATCCTTCATAATACTTTCTATAGATTGGATTCGATTCTAACTTTCTTATATTCCTTTTATATCTAACCTCTGAAAAACTTTTGATTCCATGTTTAGCATACCATTTATTAAGAGGAATGCCATATAGTTTAAATGCTTTATCCCTGTATATTTCAGGAAATACGTTATATGTGCAGAATGGTATTACTCTACCATCCGGCATTACATAGTGGATATCGCATCTCTCGACTCTAGCTACATCATAGTTGTATTCATCCATAAAATGCATCATCCCGATAAATAACGTATTATAATGGAACTGTCCTAATGCATTATAATCGTGTTTTGCAAAGATCTTAAATAATATCCATAGAAGTCTCTTCCTTTTTCTTAAATTCTCAGGTACTTTATCCCACTCTATAAGGCTGTTTAATTTAAATAATAGCTTTAATAGTGCTATCTTCTTACTACCACCCTTCTTGATATACTCCGTTAATTGCATTAGATAATCTCTTAAATCATTGACTTTAATAAATTGAGGTATCGTAGTAACCTTACCAGTCTTTCTATCTTGAATAGCATATGTCGCCACTCCACATGCAAAATGATTTGATAGTTTAAATTGTGGTTCTCCAGTTAATGCCTCTACAAATCTACTTATAGCTAATGTGAAGGGGACAGTATACCAGTCTTCAGTTCTAATCTGGCCTTGAGTCTCCTCCTCAACAACCTTTATGACGTCTGGAATTGTAACTCTCATAGCCTCTCTCTCACTCTTAGGAACTCTGCCAACTATTGAAATTGGTTGGAAGTTAACACCACGTACAACATCATTATGTTTCAATCCAAAGAGAACCATCTTACCAACTTCATGTAGATTTACATTCTTAATTACTGTCGGTACTAATACAACACCCATACATGCATTCTTACATGCCTCGAGGATATATGGAATCTCCCAATGATTCTTAGGGTTAGTATATGGTGTCAGTCCATCAAAGCTTAAGTATATTGTATTAACACCAGCCTCTCTAACTTTTTTAGCTAGCCCAGGATTATATGCAAACGCAATACCATGAGTATTCAATTGCACATGCTTGTATCCAAGTTCTTTAGCAAGTTTGATAATTTCTATCAAATCACTTCTTAACGTTGGCTCACCACCAGTTATTTGGACAGCTTTAGCGGGTATCGGCCTCTGTTCTCTAGCGGATTCAAGCATATATCTTATATGTGTTAATGTAGGCTCAAATACATACCCTACTGCAGCAGCGTAGAAGAAGCAATACCAACATCCTAAATCACACCTGTTAGTCACTACTAAGTTTAGCAATGCTGTATGTGATTTATGTCTAGGACATAGACCACAGTTAAATGGACATGGATTTATAACTTCAACATATGGATTTTCAATGCCATCACCATCAGCAGCCTCTCTACTCTTAAGCATGTAAAAGTTGTAATCACTCCAATAAACTTCCTCAAACTCTCCATGGTCAGGACAATACTTTCTAATCTTAACTTCACCGTCTCTCTCAAATACAATAGCTCTAATGAGTGATTTACATTCTGGGCAAACACTTAATGTTCTTCTTATAAATCTCTCACCCTCCTTAAGCTTAGGTTCTATAGAGATTTTAACGTTAAAATCCATCTTATACTTAGGAAATAATTTCGTTCTAGCAATTAATCCAATATATTCAAATACTTTAGTATCTTTAACATCCTCTAAAAGCTCATAATTAACTCTACCATCTTCAGTAAAATACTTACTATACTCACGCTCTATGGATTCAGTTAGAACTTCCATAGCCTTAGACACCATGTTACACTAAAATTAGAAACTAGAAACATAATGACATTAACTAATTATATAAACTTTTCATACGATTAAGAATATGAATTATATAAGTTGTATTCCTAATGATACTTCTACTTAAGTAAGTGTGAGGC
Organism: uncultured Nitrososphaeria archaeon; assembly: GCA_964530465.1. Taxonomy (GTDB): domain Archaea; phylum Thermoproteota; class Nitrososphaeria; order Geothermarchaeales; family JDFR-13; genus CAZHBK01. The sequence continues at coordinate 2,749 of CAZHBK010000042.1, forward strand.
GTCACAATAAGTACGTGGTGTATCTAAATGAAATAATCCCTCCCTGCACGTTGTGAATTCAATATTATATTTCGTCACGATTTCCCGAAGTTCTCTAAGGATTTTAACTCTATAACTATATGGTGTATAATAATATCCATATATTCTACTACCATCTATAAGATATAACTTCCTCCATAATTTAGAATACTCTGGGAATGCATTACATAGTCTCTTCAGACTGTCAGGTTTTGCTTTATATATTGATGAGACAACATGTTTAATACCAGCATCAATACCCTTCTTAACTAACCTCTTTAAAGCATCAAATGAATCAGTTAAATATGGTATTATTGGATCGATACGTAATGAGACCGGAATCCCCATATCGGATAGTTTAGATATGGCTTTTAAACGTTCAGATGACAATGGTGCGTTAGGTTCGATAATCCTAGATATATCATCATAAGGTGTAGTTACCGATATAGATACTACAGCATTTAAATCTCTAATTAGAGATGCATCTCTAATAACTAAAACTGATTTAGTAGCAATCAATACCTTCATCTTATACTCCTTCATTAATTTTAGAATTACAGGCATTACCTTAACTCTATCTTCGGGGGGAGAATACGGATCGCTGCTATATGATATAGCAATAATACTACCTTTCTTAAGCCTTCTTAAATCACGCTCAACTCGCCATATAATATCTTTCTTAACACGTGGATTGAAGGCATCCCTAATATAGCTTGTTATATAGCAGTAGAGACATTTATGACCACACCCAGTAATAGGATTAAGCGTATATTTTGGAGGACACGTACATAATGGGCTCTTCCAAGGATCGAATGGTTTAATTACATCCATCTTCTCTATCCAAATTATTTTATTTCATTTATAACCTAAGAAAGTTTAAAGTTGAGATATTTAAGTGGGCTCCGACCCGTCCTCGCTCCAGGCCCCGCAGTCATCTATAAATCATGAGGGCCTCTCTCGTCATTGCCCATCTAATTCCTTAGCTGTAGGTATTTTTAAATTTTTTACATTAAATCGATTCCTTTGTTTTTAATTATTCTTGATGGAGAAAGTGATATATACATTAGGTCATTCTAATAGATCTCTTAACGATTTCTTGCATATCTTAATGCGATATCAAATTGCCAATTTAGTTGATATTAGGAGATTTCCGACAAGTAGAAAATATCCTTACTTTAATAAGGATTATTTAAGCAGTGTACTCTTTAAACATGGCTTTAAATACTATTGGTTAGGTAATGAACTCGGTGGTTATAGGGAGGGTGGTTATTTGAAATTTATGGAAAAACCCGAGTTTAAGCAAGGCATTAGAAAATTACTTAGGATTTCTTTAAGCAATCCTACGGCTATTATGTGTAGTGAAAAGTTTTGGTTTAGATGTCATAGGAGGTTTATAAGCGATTTACTTGTTAAAATGGGCTATAGGGTAATTCATATCATCGATATAGATAAGACTTACGAGCATAAATATAGAGGGTATGTTAATGGGTTAAGTTATTCAACAGTTGAATGATAATACCTTAGTAATGACTCTGGAAGCTTCAATCCATTTGATTTAAATCTCTCTATCAGTTTTATAGGCATCGGACTTAGAAAGAATGAAGCATACATGTAGAAATCTCTAGGCATACCCTGATAACATTCCTCAGTCTCAATGTAGAATGTATAATCAGCCATTTTAGCTAACGTAGATTTCTCATTACCAACTATAGCAACTACATTAGCTTTCGCATCCCTAAGATGCTTACACCACCTAATAACAGCTGGAGTCTCACCAGAATACGATATTAATATTCCTAGATCACCAGGTCTAGGTCTAGGCGTATTGGAACCTCTAGCTCTATACACATGATCCCCGATAGCATACTTCACATGATTCAATCTAATAACAGTCATCGTAGCTACCTCATGAGCGCTTCCTCTACCTCCAATAAATACATTATTCCTCCTCTCTAAGATTGTAATTATCTCTTCATACATATCTGAATCAACATATTCGTCAATTATTTTAGTGATCTTACTGTAATACTCACTATATATTTTATCAAGTTTGCTGAAGTCACCATAATATATTGCTTTTACAATTCCCTGAAGCATGAATAAACTACCTAATTCAAATGTATCACCCATAATCCCAGTCGTCAAGTAATCTAATGTCTCTTCCTTCATTAACCTACCTTTCAATATTACATTGAAACCATATTTTGATGCTAGTCTTCCTAATGATGAATTTGGATTTGAGGTTATACCTATAATCCTCATACTGTCTGGTTTATAATCATCCATATATCTAGCGAAATCATATGCTACAGCTAATGGCTCCTCACTCTCTCCACTACCAGAGTTTATTATTAAATAGATGCTTCTATATTTTGTCTTTAGAATTCTGAGAGCTTCATACATGTTATTACCAGGGAAGCCTATATCTTCAGGAGTTATTATAGTAGGAGATTCAAACATTTTAGCGTATTGACTCATAGGTATTTTAATAGCGGAATAACTCCTGCCGGAGCCATATGGTATGAGACAGTCTGCATCACGCAGAACCTCATATAGTTCCATCAAAGACGATTTATCAACAGATTTAACATTATTCCAAATTTTCTCAATATACTTATATCTCAAGGGTATAACACCCTACTACTTATCAATCCTTACCAGAAAAAGAGATTATTTAAATCTAAGATTTTAATAATAGTGATGTAACATTGATTCCAAAGATAACATTAGATATTTATTAAGTGGTTTTTTACATCCTAATGCAGTAAAAGTAAAAGCTTTATAGTCACAGTATGCGGTATATTTTTAAATGGGGTCTTATCTATGGAAAGGAGCCGATTCTACAACCCTTATTTAAATGCCAATATAGCTATTGAAGTAAAGAACGCCTTCAAAAGGAGTATCTTAAAGAGAATATATGAACTAATCCATGAAAATAGAGTAGTACTTTTAAATGGCCCTATTGGCATCGGTAAGACTACAATATTGAAGCAATTAATTGGAATGCTATTGGATGAAGGAATTGATACTAGTAGGATATACTACCTCCCGTTAGATGATGAAGTCAGAATTGAAGATGGAATTAGATATTATGAAGAAAGTGTATTATCGAAGAAGTTAGTTAATATTCAAGAGCCAGTTTATATATTTCTAGACGAGATAGAGTATGATCCACAATGGAGGGAGTTAATTTCAAAGTATATTAGTGAAAATGAAAATCTTAAGTTTATACTTACAGCCTCATACTTACAGTATAATATACCTGAGAATATAGTGAGTATCACAATTAAACCACTCTCATTTAGAGAGTATTTATCGATAAATGGGATACATGTTGATAAAGTAGAGTTTGAGATGCTTGAGCTTAGGAAGAAGTATATCGAATACTTAGATCTATCGTCATACTTCCAGAAGTATCTAAAGACAGGAGGAATTCCATCATTAGCACTAACTCCGGAAGATGGTCTGACAGATAAAATTAGGAATGACATATTAAATAGAATAATCTACATGCTTATTCCAAGACTTGAAAAGAGAAAAGAACCATATTTAATCGAGAAGATACTTAAGTATATTACATATGCTCCTGGAAGTCATACAAATTACAATAGTCTTTCAGCTTCATTAAATAAGGATATTAGAACAGTTATCAATTATTTTGAGATAGCTGATAGAGCATTCTTAACATATAAACTTAGGAATAAAATCGCCGAACGCAAGAGCTCTAGAAAACTCCCTAAGACATATCCATATCTACCTTCATATGCATGGGTATTCTATCCAGATAAGTTTAATGATGATGCATACGTTGGTAAGTTAATTGAAGGCTTTCTAGCATTATATTTAAACGCCAAATTCTACTGGAGGAAGGGGAGTAAAGAGGTAAGCCTACTCTGGGATAGGGATGGGGAGGAGATACCGGTGATTGTGAATTATATCAAGAGATTGAGTAGGAGAGAGATTAAGAAGATGGATACAACACTTAAGAAGATTAATAAAAACTTCGGAGTTGTAATTGCTAAGGATACATTAGAGTTTGTAAAGAGGGAAAGAGAGCTTTGGATTATGCCTCCATGGCTCTTAATGCTAACACTTGACTAGCTTAATATAGCTTTAGCAAGTCTAAATGCTATACCTGGATGCTTCAATAATCTAAAAGCTACTTTAAAAACATCCTCTCCACGAGCTAATTTAACTATATCGTCTGGATTTAGAATATCTGCCAGTTGATTCAATTCATCATCAGTTAACTTCTCTAAGAATCTCATTACCTTAAGACTCAACTCAATCTTCTTAATCCAATCCATATACTCACTCCTCCATTTAGATAGCGTAGATTCAGACCAATCACCCAATTCTACAGCTTCCGCAGCAACCTTTCCAGCAATTAATCCAGCAACACCCGATGAATGAATCCCAGCTCCAGTTAGCGGAATTACCGTTCCAGCCGCATCACCAATTAGGATAAATCCATCACCATAGTTCTTACTTATTAAACCACCAATCGGTACTACAGCCGCTCTATAATCTATGATTTGAGCATTACCTAATTCATTACTATGCATTTTAACGAATTTATCGAGGTACTCTTTAGCAACACCTCCTCTAACACCAATACCGACTTCAGCAAGCTTATTAACTCTCGGAAATATCCATGCATAACCTTTCGGAGCGATTTTATTACTAATATAGAATCTAGCTATATCTGGCTCTGATAGATTAACATTAGCCATTAGATATATAACTGTCGGTATTGGCTCAGATCTCTCTTTAACGCCTAATGATCTTGCAACTATCGAGTTGTATCCATCAGCCCCAATTACAACCTTAGCCTTATAAACCGCTCTATTAGTCTTAACATACATATACTTATCACGTCTAGTAATATTGATAACTCGTTCTCTTACATGAATCTCACAACCGGCTTCAGCAGCTTTAATAGCTAACTCTTGAAGAAACATAGTTTTATTTATTGAGTATGTTGAAGCCTCCTCAAGATCAATATATTTACCATTAGGAGCGTATACTCTAGGTTTAACCTTAGATAGGACTATATATGGCTTTGGCTCAATACCTAAATCTCTAAAAGTACTTAGACTTGTTGCTTCACCACATGGTTTTCTAGCCTCTATAACTTCATTTTTCTCAATGAGTAACGTTTTAGCACCATATTCAGATGATGCCTTAGCAGCCGGTAGACCAGCTGGTCCTGCACCCACAACTATAACATCATACTCCATATTCAAGAGTAATCACCTCAGATATTTAGACATATATCCTACTTAATCCATCCTTCTTTTCAACTCTAACTATTGATTTAAATACTGGGTTATCCCTTAAACTAGATTCATGCGATATTATAATTAACTGTGTATATATTCCAGATGAAACAAGACTACTTAAAATATGAGCTATCTCATCTCGATTATATTCATCTAATGGTCCAAATCCTTCATCTATAATTAGGAAGTCGGGTTTAACACCACCATGTAAGTCACTGACTAACTGGCTAATACCTAGTCTAACTGCAAATCCAACTAGAGTCTTCTCACCACCGCTTAACGTTATAGCCTCCCTCCTAATATTATCAATATAAATATCCATTGAAATTCCTTTACCGCTTTCAGATACAGACATTCTAACCATTATGTTAGGAGCTATTTTAGATAATATGCTATTCACGTAATAGTTTAATCTATCTTCAACAATTCTCTTGATTATTGTAAGTGGGAATCTACTATCTTTAAATACATAATTATCTAGGTATTTCCATAATTTAAGCTCATACTCAAAGTTATGTAATTCTTCAGATACTTTATTAAACTCGTTAATCAACTCTATCTGCATCTTTAAATCATTAATCTCATGCTTTATATTATTAATCTCAATTAGAGTATTCTCATACTCTTTCTCAAGAGATTCTACACTGGCTTCAAGTTTAGACCTTCTACTAATTAATTCCTCATAATACTCGTTCTTAAACTCATTTGACAGCCTTTCATACTCCTTCATTAGATTTACAAACTCACTATATCTATCTCTAAGAGATTTAACTTTAGATATTAAGACTTCTATATCTTCTACGCTTCTAATATTATACCCGCTAGGTATGTTAAGGAGATCTCGAATCTTACCGAGCAATTCATTTAACTTAGAGTCTACCTCTCTAATCTTCTCATTTAAAATCTCCATTTCAGACTCGATAGATTCAATGCTTCTATCACCAATTAAACTCTTACACTCCTCAATTCTAGCCTCTAACTTCCTAACTTCTTCATCAAGATCTCTTATAAGTCTTACATAACTACTAACCTTTGATTCAATATCCTTTATGCGGCTAATCTCCTTCTCAATATCCTTAATCTCTCTCTCAACTTTATTTATCAATATTAATCTCTCCATACTCGTTAATGGCTTACCACATACAGGACACTTAGATGATTTGCTTGACTGAAGCAGCTCTACTATTTTAATCTTATCTCTCTTAGATAAGTCTAATGACACAATCTTAGACTTTAAATTAACTAACAGATCTTCATTAAATTCGAAACCTAAATCTCTAATCATATCTACATACTCCTTCTTCGCATTCTCAATCTTCTTTAATTCCATAATATACTCTCTAAGTCTATTGCTAACATCAATTATCTTAGATAGTTCATTAAGATCACTCTCTAGGGACTTCCTCTCAGAAAGCACTCTATCTAACTCACTCTTTAATTCAATTACTGCATCTAAGTTTTTAATAGCATTTATATCTATTCCAGATGTGTATAAATATTCTCTCACCCTTCTAATCTTATACTCTAACTCACTAATTCTGTCTTTAATATATTCGAGTTTTGCAATCTCTGCAGATACCTGATTTAACTCTATCTTAAGTCTTGATAGATTATCTTTAATTGATTCCTTTTTAGAAATTAATTCATTTAATCTGCCTTCTAGAGTTTTAATCGCTTTTTCCGCATCGCTGATACTAGTATATTTTAGCTTCCTTCCAATTCCCTCTCTCTCCTTCCTTAAGTAATCTACTCTATAGCTTAATTTATCTATTATACTT
>CAZHBK010000043.1:0-9639 GCA_964530465.1 uncultured Nitrososphaeria archaeon
GTATATATTTATTATTTTATTTTAGACTATTGTAGAAAATATTTTTAGGTGTTCGTATATGGATAGAGATCTAATCGAGATATTAAAGGATTTCAGAGATAGAATACTAACGACATACTACGTTAATAGCTTCGAGTATAATGATGAGTTTAGAAGAAGGGTTGAGGATATTCTAAATCAGATAGATAATATACTATATGATTACAAGAGGTATTGAAAAGCTACCAGGCTGCATCCATAATGTTTTAAGAGCTGAGTAAATAAGCATACCCTCCCTCGTAATCTTATACTTCCTCCCCCTTCCCTTAACTCTAGCTACGTATCCCTTTCTAATTAATTCAGCTAATGTCTTACATACACTTTGGTAACTAGATCCAGTATATGATACTATCTCATGTATCTTACATCCTTGAGGCTCGTATGCTAGTTGTTCTAATATGTCGTATTCTCTCTTAGATACTAGATATTCTGGATTTACGATTTTAGGTATTAATACCTCTCTATCTAATTCATCACTATATACACGAATCTCTCTCGTATTAGGGTGGATAAGTCCTGCTACAGTGATAGTACATGCGTAATATCTATCTCCATCTAGGATCCACATTATTATATCTCCCTCGTATTTATTAGCAATATCTAATATACTTATAATCAATTTATTTGGATCGTATGCAGGAACGTTATATATATCGTATGGTAGATCCTTACAGCAATCTTTAAATAACTCTGCCAATCTCTCCTTAATCCACTCTATAAATGCTTTATCTACCTCACCTTCACGGACAGTCAATAGTATCAAGCCTATCCTTCTAGGTCTTAATGCTGTAATCTTCTCTAATAATATCTCCTTAAGTAGGTGTATATTGACATTATGACTAGCGTAGATCAATATATTTGCTGGCGTATTCCCACCAAAATAAATAATATTACTAAGTTATCGGATTAAATATTTTGTCTTATCTAAATATATAAAAAGTAAGAGAGTGATAAGTTGTAAAGCATTACTAGATAACTCCCATTCTAATCTTCTCGACAACTTCCATCGGCTTTCTAACTCTCTCCGAGTCTACAGGACTTTGAGTTATCCCATTAACCTTAAAGTATGTTCCTACTATATAGCCCCATCAGCAACCTTAAGTAGTTTTACAGCATTTTCCAGGTTTAAACCACTACCTATTAATACATTCATATCCAGTGCTGTATTCTTAACTCTCTTAACTAATTCAAGTGGTGTCTCTATTCCAGTCATCCTACCAGTTACAATTAATGCATCAGCCATATAGAAATCCATCTATATAGCATGTGTTTCAGGGTCGATACCTGGGAATATTACTGCATGCTTCTTATATACATCTGCAAAGAATTTAATATCTACAGCGTACAGTATCTTCCTAAGCCTTACTAAATCGGTTGCATTCCCATAATCGAACTCACCTGTATCCCATGCTAACGCACCAGTATACAAACATATTCTAATGAATTTAGCTCCAGATGCTTTAGCAATAGCTAATGCAATCCTACAACGGTTATACCAGCAGGTACATCAACTTCTTTAATAACCTCTCTAGTAGCCGCAGCATGTGCTGCTATTCTTCAGATGGGATTCTAGATCCAACATAGTATAGTAGATCCCACATATTCTCAACAATAATACCATCAACTCCATTCTCAACTAACGCTCTAGCATCTCTAATAGCATTCTCAATAATAGCATCCATATCCCAGCCTTCATGTGCTGGAGAACCAGGTAATGGCATTAAATGAACCATGTCAATAATTGGCTTTCCAACACCGAATAAATCGGCTAGATTACGTAGCCTCTTACTCCTAGAACTTCTTAGCCTACTCTGGAATAAGCTTATCGAGATCTATTATATAAATCAGTACCAGATGACTTAACTTGTAATGTTTAGCTAATAGTTAAATCGTTGTATCTATCTAACAATTAAAATACTCCCCTTAAACTCTCTTAAAGCCCTTATTATAATGTAGTCTATCTTCTCACTATACCGCTCACAGTATGGGATTATAAGCATTGAATAACCTCCATCTATAGACTCTTTAATTACCTCATCACCAACCTTACCAATCTTAAACAATAGATTTATCTTAATCCCCTTAGACCTACAGTCCTTAATATAATTCGATAACTGCTTCTTAAACTTAGCTTCATACTTCATAGCTATCTGATCTAGAGATTTCTGAACCTCACTAGCTAATGGAGTATATGATTCAATATCAAATACATGAAGAATGGATAATTCATCATTAGAGTCTGCAATGGATAGAGTATACCTAAGTGCTTTAATTGAAGGTTCAGATCCATCATAGACAACTAGAAGCTTCATTTAAAACCCCTTCAAAATTATTGAATAATGCTAGCTTTATAAAGAGTTAATTACTATTTGAAGTGTATATCTTGATTAACGATAAATTTAAAAATTAATATGTAGGTTCTTAATTAAGTAGATGTGCGTGGGGGTTGTGAGGTGAGTAGGTGAGTAAAGAGAAGAGAAGTTTCTTCTTGAGTTCTACTAGGAATGAGATAAGTAGATTGTACGATGAAATAAGCGTTGTTATGAAAGATATTATTCAGCAACCCCCACTAACTATAAAACCCGCTGAATTCAACACAATCCTATTACTATTAGATAGAAACCTACTTGAATCAGAAACATTCAGAGATTATATTAAATTCTTGAAGACAAGAGCTAAGAAATTAGTTGGACTCTATATTCCTGAAGAGGAAGATGTTATCTCAAAGCTTAGAGAGTTAAAAGAGGATAAGAAGGCGATATTGAAGGTAATTAGAGAGTACGAGAGAAGAAGAGAGAGGGAGTTTGTAGATGAAATTAAAGAGATTGAGAAGGTATTTGAATTACCTATAGAGATTGAAGTACTACATAAACCACGTATAGAGGCAATTACAGATATATGTAGGGATTTAAAACCAGATATAATCGTGATATCTAAAGACTACTATAAAGAGAGAGATATGGATTTAAGCCCATGCATACTTGAGTTAATTCATAAGATTAAATGCTCACTACTTATAATCGGGTAGATATCCCTTTAAAAGCATATAAGACTCAATAATATAAGTCCTATCTGATTCAAACTTTTAAGACTTAGAGTAGTCGTTAGCATACATATACTCACTGCTTAATTACCTCATACTACATTTTATATTTTGAATATAGATATTTTACATCTTAATTAAGTCTCGGAGAGAGTTAATTATGAATCCAGAGGGTATACTAGCGTTAGCATTATTCATAGCAACTTTAGTATTGATAGTTACTGAGAAGATTCATAGGAGTATAGCTGTAATAGTAGCATCGACTATTGCTCTATCAGCAGGTATTCTTACAATTCACGATGCAATTAAATATATAGATTTCGAAACATTACTACTCTTAGCCTCAATGATGATCATCGTTGAGATATTAGAGGAGTTAGGATTATTTCATTATATCGCTATTAAAATTGCGAAACACTCAGGGGATTATAGGAAGTTCTTCATTCTAACAAATATTGCTGTAGGATTACTAACATGCTTTTTGAGTAGCGTTGTAATTATATTAATATTCTCAACTATAACGATAATTGTATGTAAGATTATTAAGAGAGACCCAAGACCACTACTAATATCTCAGGTAATATGCTCTAATATAGGTGGTAATGCAACTTTAATTGCTGAACCAACTAATATGATGATTGGATTACATGCCGGAATTTCATTCACTGATTTCCTCGAAGTAATGGCGCCAGTATCATTTATCAATTTAGCAATTATAATACTACTCCTCCTTAGATTCTATAGGGTTGAGGCTGAGGATATATCTGCTTTCATAAGTGAATTAGATGAATACTCATTTATAAAAGATTATAAACTCCTTAAGATAGCTGTAACTGTATTTCTACTAACTTTAGCACTCTTCACAGTACATAATCTAATTGGATTATCACCTGCAGTTGTAGGATTGATTGGAGCCAGCATTATGCTTCTGATAGCCAGACCAGATATAACACATATATTATCTAGAATAGACTGGAGTACATTAATATTCATAGCAGGCTTCTATGTATTGGTTGGTGGTTTAGTAAATACCGGTATTATTGATATAGTAGCACGTGCATTCGAGAATATAACAGCATCACCAACAATACTTGCAACCTCAATCGGATTTATAGGTGGATTTATAACTACATTCGTACCTAATATAGCATATGTAGCTATGATGATACCAGTTATAGATAGATTAAATAAGCTATACAATATATCTTCCAATATGCTCTGGTGGGTATTATTAATTGGTTCTGATTTCGGAGGAAATTTCACACCTATATCATCAGCACCTAATATAGTAGCTGTTACAGTTAGTGAGAGAGAGGGAGTACCCATATCCTTTAAGGAGTTCATGAAGATAGGTGCGGTAGTAAGTATACTTTCAATAGCCCTCGGTATAGCTTTAATAATAACATTCGATACAGTCTTCGGCAGAGTATGATATCAATAAGTAACTCTATATATCTCTTATAACTTGAAAGCCGAAAATTAAGAAGAATTAAAGTGTGGCATAAATGTAAAAAATAATAGAGCGAGTACTAAAATGTCAATATTACATTCCTAGGTAAGCCTTCTTAATTCTCTCGCTTGATGCAACCTCATCTCTAGATCCTTCTAAAACAATCCTTCCATTCTCAAGTACATATACATAGTCTGCTACTTGGAGAGCCATATGCACATTTTGCTCTACTAAGAGTATAGTTATACCCTCCTCCTTAAGCCTATTAATGACCTTAAATACCTCTATTACAAGACTTGGTGCGAGACCAAGACTTGGTTCATCCATCAGTAATATCCTTGGTGAGCTCATCAATGCTCTAGCTATAGCAAGCATTTGTTGCTCGCCACCACTTAATGTACCTGCTAGTTGATTTGAACGTTCCTTTAATCTAGGGAATAGTGAATATACGAATTCTAGATTCTCTCTAAACTTCTCTCTAGCCCTCTTAGTATAAGCCCCTAATTCCAGATGCTCGTATACAGTTAGCTGAGGCCATAACCTCCTACCCTCTGGAACCATTATAATACCCTCTGCAGCCCTCCTACTCGTTGATAACTTAGTTATATCTCTATCCATGAATTCAACAGTCCCCTTCCATGGATTTAAAATTCCAGTTATAACCCTTAGTGTAGTTGTCTTACCAGCACCATTACTACCTAATATGACTGTTATACCCTTCTCTTCAGCTTTAAGACTGATACCCCATAATACTTGGGTTTCACCGTATCCAGCTTCAATATCATTAAGTTTTAAGATAGTCTTAGCCATCTTACTCACCCCCACCTTTAATGGTTTTAACGAATTTAAGAGCTAGTTCTGCATCACCTAAATACGCAGTTATAACTTTAGCATCTCTAGCAATTTCAACGGGTGGTCCTTCCGCAATCTTCTTACCATAGTGGAGGACTATTATCCTCTCGGCAATATTCATAACTGCATGCATTACATGCTCAACCATTATAATCGTTAGATTCATCTCCTCCTTAATATTCCTGAGTAGCTTTAATGCTTCATCAACTTCCTTAGGATTTAAACCAGCTAAAACCTCATCTAAAAGTAGTAATTCTGGTTCAGCAGATAACGCCCTAGCTAACTCAAGCATTTTAAGTTGATGTACATTTAGAGACATTGCATACTCATCGGCTTTTTCATGTAAGCCTACTAATTCAAGCATTCTATAAGCTATCCTTCTAGCCTCACCCATCGTAATACCCTTACGCTTACCGAATAAAGCACCTATCATTGCATTCTCTAATACCGTAAGCTCCTTAAATGGCTTTACAATCTGATGTGTTTTAACGATACCTATCTTCGTAACTACATGCGGTGGTTTTCCAGTTATATCCATTCCTTTGAATATTATTCTACCGCCATCAGGTTTGTAATATCCTGTTATACAGTTGAATAATGTTGTCTTACCAGCACCATTAGGACCAATCAAACCTAAAAACTCGCCTTGATCAACTGTAAAACTAACATTATCTACAGCCACTAAACCTCCAAACCTCTTAGTAACACTATCAATAACTAGAAACTTCCCGCTCATAAAATCACCTCTTACTCTAATACATCTCTTAATCTAACACCAGCAATTCTATACCTCCTTAAAATACCTACTATACCATCCGGGGCAAATAATACTAATACAGCTACTATAACACCAAGTATGATTAAATTGATTCCTGGGAATTTAACAAGTAATGTATCATACAGCCAGTAGTAGATATATGCACCTAATAGAGTACCGAAGACGCTACCTAAACCACCTATTATAAGCATTACAATCATATCTATTGAGTGTGCAATACTAAATGAAGTCTCATCAACACCACCTCTATTAACCGATATTAAAGCACCTATCAGACCTGCGAAGAAAGCACCAAGAGCATAAGCTAGTATCTTATATTTAGTTGTTGGGACGCCTATATCCTCAGCTGCATCCTCATCCTCTTTAATAGCAATTAACCCAGCTCCAAACTTAGAATTCCTAATTATATAGTTAGCTATTAATACTGTTGCAGTAGCTAATAGCATTGCATTAAAAACATATGCCTTAGGTACTATAGCACGTGCAGGAAGTATGATTTCAGCAGCATAGAATTGAGTTGGTTCTAACGCGGGTACAGTACTCTTAATAATGTATAATGCTGCGAAATCTAATCCTAGTGTAGCTATAGCGAAATATGCACCTCTAAGCTTAAGCACTGGAATACCCACTAGTGCGGCTACTGCGGCAGATACTAATCCAGCGATAACTGCTAGTGCGAACGCACCTAATCCCCATCCGGAGTGCTGAAGGGTATTTAATGGTTGGAAATACCAGACTAGTAATGCATATGTGTAACCGCTAATACCTATGAATACTGCATGCCCGAAGTCGACGTATCCCGCAAAACCCATGATTATATTAAGTGATGCTGCAAACCCAATAAAACTCATTAGAATGATTAATGTATCTGTAGTTAGTACATTAGTTATCTTTAAAACAATTATTGCGACAATCGTGAGGATTATGAATAATAATGTAGGTCTTTTAAAGTAATCAATTATCCTAATTTCATAAGCCATATGATTCACCTCCTTCCAAATAGACCTTCAGGCTTTAATAATAGTGTTAGAACTAAGATTATGAATGCCGTCGATAATGCAAATGGATCACTTATTATAGCTGGATTAACATGTGAGATTACAACCTTCGTTAACCCATATACTAATCCGATAATTACTCCTGCTATTAATGTGCCTACCACACTTCCTAACCCACCTAAGACTACTACTGCGAATGCTATAGGCGAGTATTTAACAGCTGTATCAGGAGTAATAGAGGCTTCATGAAGTAGTATTAAGAAGCCTGTAAATACCGTTAATCCAATACCTAAGATAGCTGTCAATAATTTTATCTTAACAGGATCTATACCTGATAAAGCAGCTGCTTGAGCATCCTGCATAACTGCTCTAATAGATTTACCAACCATCGTCTTAGTTAAGAATAAATGTACTGCAATAGCTAATACTATAGCGAATACCCCGGCGAATATCTCATTAGTACGTAGTGTTATATCACCGAATTCAATATATGATTTAGCCCCAATACTCCAAGTACCCAACCCCCTAGGTTCAGCGCCAAGCCAGTAGTAGTATGCATTTGAAAGTATAATGCTTAATGCGAACATTACTAATAGAGTGGACATCTCAGTCTTCAATGTAATTATCTCAACCTTACCAATCAACTTATGTAGTAATGCAAAGTATATTGCTGCTCCTATCACAGCTCCCAATACTAGTGAGACCCATATACCCAGTAGTGGTGAAGCCATAAACGTAGTATAAAGCCATATAACTACATATGCTCCTAAAAGCAGCGTCTCCCCCTGCGCTATATTAACAACTTTCATAACTCCCCATAATTCAGTTAATCCTATTGAAGAAGCACCTATAATTAAGCCCCATATAACACCGTTAATTACATTTATCGCTATATCAGACAGTATACCGGACATTTAAGAACACCCTAAGGCTTAAAAACATTATTTAAGATCGATAAAACATTTCTTAAATATATAAGATCAATAATGTAAATATGAGCTTTTCTTAAGTATAAAATAAAAATAGATAAATATAAATGAATAATTATAAAGAAGGCAAGGAACTAACCTCCCCTCTTCCACCAGTTTGGAGCCGGATATATCAAGTCTCCATTAGCAGCTTCCTTAGGAGCTACAATTATCTTCTTACCATGCTGCCACTGTACTGCAATCATCTTATGACCTATCTGTAATCCAGTATCTGGATCTATCTTAAATTCTCCGAAGAAAGTCATGAAGTGTAATTTATTGAATGCCTTTCTAACAGCATCCTGATCTAATGAACCAGCTATTTCGATTGCTTTAACGAGTGCTAGAACTCCATTAGCGCCTGCAGCACCATGATAATCTGGTATTATCTCCTTACCAGCAATCCTCCTACTAACTTCTTTAAATAACTCTACGAATTCATCCTGCGTTGGTCCAAACCATGGTAGACCTATACTTTTAGCTACCTCAGGAGAGTATCTAACTCCAATCTCCCATTGAGATACGCCAATTACATTCTCGGCAGCATCCTTAAGCTGTTTATAGAATTCAGGTAGTGTAGGAGCTACCATTATGATTAATGCTTTAAGCCTCCATCCAAGCTGCCATGATTGCTGTACTAATGCTGTTCCATCTGCGAAATGACCACCACCGATTAATACGTTAGCACCTGCTACTTTAGCCTCATCAATTATAGATCCGAATTCACGTGCACCCTTCTCATAAGCCTTCTCATATACGATCTTAATACCCTTAGCTTGAAGCTCCTTCTTAGCACCCATAGCAGCTACCGTTGAGAATGGTGCATTTTCATAAATTAATGCGACTTTAATATCCTTATCACCAGTTTCAGCTAATGCATCTACAGCAGCTTTAAAGTAGTGTGATGCTGGACTCCATGCTTGAACAGCATATTTATAACCTCTCTGATATATCGAATCACTAGCACCACCAACACTAACTAGAATCATATGATGCCCTTCAGCGACGGGCTCTGCAGCCATAGTTAATCCTGATGAATATGGGCCTATTAGGAAGTTCACACGATCCTTCTCAATCAATCTACTGTATAATTCGGGACTAATTTTGAACTACTTTCATCATCATAGTAGATTAACGTCAGATTATATATCTTATTACCTACTTTAACACCACCATGCTTATTAATCCATTCGATAGCTGTTTCAACACCGCATAAAGTCATTATTCCCTCATGAGCATACTTACCTTTAAGGGAAATACTCATTCCAATTTTAATGACACCAGCATATACCGGAGTGAGTGTTGGAGTAGGCTTACCGAGTATCGATACGATCTTATTTAATGTAGATGTAATTGATGACGTAGATTTAGATACCTCAGCAGACAACTTCTCGAAATCACTAGATAATTTAGATAGCTGACTAGAGAGCCCAGCTACATATGCAATTGCAATACCAGATATTATTATATTCACAATGATTAATACAACAAGGATTAACTCAGTAGTAGTA
>CAZHBK010000044.1:0-2115 GCA_964530465.1 uncultured Nitrososphaeria archaeon
GTGCATTGCCAGCACCAGGTGAGAGTAATGTTGATGAGGAAGAGTTTAGGGATGAGGATTTGAAATCTGCTGTTAGAGCTATGGAGGAGTATATTGGTAAGCCTATTACTGGAGTAATTGCAACAGAGCTTGGAGGAGGTAATACCCCTGTAGCATTACATGTAGCATCATTATTAAATCTACCACTTGTAGATGGAGATCAGGTTGGTAGGGCTGTACCAGAGCTTGTTCATACAACGTACTACTTACATGATATTCCAGCGTATCCCTCAGTATTAGCATCTAGAGATGGAGATTTAGTAATAGTTAAAAGATTTAGATCAATGGAGCGATATGAGGAGATAGCGAGAACGTTTGCTGTTACATGTGGAGGATCAGCCTTCGTAGTCGATAGTCCTTTAGAAGCTGAGAAGGTTAGTGAAGTAGCGGTTATCGGTACTATATCTAAATGTATTGAATTAGGTAGTATTATTAGAAGAACGAGAGCTAAAGGAGGAGATCTTGTAAGAGCTATAACTGAATACCTCGATGGATATCATCTCTTTACAGGTAAGGTGAAGAAATATGATTTAAAGGTTGAAGGAGGGTTCCTAGTAGGAGAGGTAGTATATGAGGGAGTAGATAAATGGGAGGGACAGACATTTAGAGTATGGGTTAAGAATGAGAATATAATGGCATGGCTAAATGATCGAGTAGCAGTAATGCCGCCGGACTTAATATGCATTGTCAATGATGAAGGATTAGGTGTTACAAATAGCCAGTTAAAGATAGGGTTAAAAGTTAATATTATCGGTGTTAAAGCCCCATGCATCTGGAGGACGGATAAAGGATTAGAGCTATTAGGACCTAAGCATTTTAACTTTAATATCGAGTACAAACCTATAGAGGAATTAGTTGGAAACTTCAATATTAAATAGCGATGTTTAAACCTTATAGTAATCTCCCTTATGATGTCTTAAAACCAGACTAATCATTAATAATCATTTTTTCTTACAATCTTCACATCCTCCTCTTTAGTCATCTTTCATAGCTTATAGGTAAACGTCATATTTCTTAAGACTCCCTTTAAAAAAATCTAAATGAAGGAGGAAAGTACTTGGAAGTTATTATTAATGTGATGATCTCTTTGTCTTAACATATCTTATCCCCAAATAACATAGTAAAGCTTTATAATTTGTATAGATATGTAGTATCGTTAAACCAACAAGTATAAATCCAATATATGCATGTATGTCAGCTAATGTACTTCTTCTAATTCCTAAGACTAATACCCTAGCACCTTTATAACCCTTAGGAGAGGTATATAATATAAGTCCAGTAAACAACATTAATATCCCCAATACCAATATTGAAAGAACGATAACCCTCCTAACTTCTAGACTCACCATAATAGCCAACATCTCTAATCGTGATTAACATAGACAATGCTATTATAGAGTAGTATTTCAATATAAAAGAATTCATAAATACCATAAATCACCTATTAACTAAGGATTACTAATCCATGGTTACAGGTTTAAATATATCGAATCGATTCAACCACCTTATTAAATCCATTTTAATGATTATTCGAACTTAACTCATATACTTCTATCTGAAGTGAAATCTTTAATCGTAAAATCGTAAGAAACTAAACATTAAGGTTATCAATATATCTGATGAGAATAGTAGAATCAACGAATTTACTACCATCTACTAGAAGAATTCTCTCCATTAAATTAAAACAAGCCTAGTCCCTATCTAATTGCATGGCTAGATGACCAGATAGTAGTGATGCCTCCAGATTTAATATGCGTAGTTGATGATAGTGAATTAGGAGTTACGAATAGTAGGTTGAAGATAGGGTTGAAAGTCAATATTATTGGTGTTAAAGCTCCAAGCATATGGAGGACGGAGAAGGGATTGGAATTATTAGGGCCTAAACACTTTAACTTCAATATCGAGTATAAGCCAGTAGAGGAGTTAGCTAAGATGATCTGACGTTAAAAGTAAAGTACCTACTCGTTCTATCTATTTTATTCCCCATGACTCTACTTATAATCACTTATGCATAATTATAAGAAATTCAACTTTAATAACTTGGCAGTATTGACTACTGGAGGAAGACACTCTTAT
>CAZHBK010000044.1:2125-4968 GCA_964530465.1 uncultured Nitrososphaeria archaeon
ACTCTTATCTATTAATAATTATCTTAATTAAATAGGTATAATATTGGGGAGAATGAAGAGATTTGGAAAATTTATCCCTCTGCATGTTTTCAGGAGGAGGATTAAGAAGAGATTTGGGAAGTTTGTAAGGTGTGAGAATGGGAGTAAGAGTTAGGGTTGAGATAAAGTATGGAGGTAACTCTATTAAAACTTCAGCATTAGTAAATAGTGGTTATGAGGTAGGTGAACCTGAAATTCATATACCACTCGCCTTAGCTAGAAAATTAGGTTTTAAGTTAGAGGGCTTAAGTAGTGAATGTTATAAAGTTGTTGGAGCCGAGGTAAATGCTCTTATAATAGGTTTTGTTGATGTTAGAGTGATTACAGAAGATAAATTAAGTAATTGGATAAGAGCTAAAGCAGTTTCAGTACCGGGAGAGTATGAAGTATTACTCAGTGATGCTTTAACTGAAGCTCTCGAGATTGAAGTCATAAAGCCTAAGAAGGGATTATGGAGGTTTTCTGGAGAAGATAAATATAGAGAATCAGTAGAATCAAAATCCTGGATTGAATAAAAACTCTATGATTACTTAATCTAAGAAGGTAAAGAGTTAAGAAGGATATAGAAGAGATAGATCTATATTTAAATAGGATGGAATATCTTTCCTCATCTTTATCCTATCTTACTATAAAGTTCTTAATAAGATGTGAGATAGAGGTAAATGAATTAAGGGGACTCTTAGAAGTCTGTTAGTGAGAAGATATTAGTAACTTTACTTATAGAGTGAAAGGCATTAATATTTATCCTTAAAGAATTCATCAACAAAGACCAAATATGAGGAAAACTTGTTAACAATGCTTTAGTATATTAGAAGTAGTATATGGATTATATATTGTAGCGGGGTTGTTGCATGAGTGATGCCGTGATTCCTTGTATCCCACGTAGGATTGCAGAAAGACTTGAGAGAGAAGCTAAGAGACTAGGCTTAAGCCTTGAGGAGTATATATTCGAGTTAGTCCTTAGGAATTTAGACCCATCAGAAATAGCTCAAGAATACATTGAGGTTGCTAAGAGCTTTCTAAAGCAAGCAAGAGAGGAATTGCAAAAAGGTGATATAAGGCAAGCTGCTGGAAAGGTTTGGAGTACGACTGCTCTAGCAGTGAAAGCCTACGCAGCATGGAGAGATAGAAAAAGACTTGTAAGTCATGGAGAGCTATGGGAGTATAAGAGAATAATGGTTAAAGAGTTTGGAAGATGAATTAGTGATGTATGGTATGCGGGGCAAAGTATGCATATATGCTTTATGAAGCTTGGTGCACTCAAGAAGATATAGAAGAAGCATTAGAGAAAGTAGGGAAGCTAGTAAAAGAACTTGAGAGAAAATTTCAAACCTAAATCGTAGTGTGAGATAGATTTTCTTCTACATAACTCTTTAAAACAAACCTAGCTTACTCTCATCAAAATCCAATTTAAGACTCCTAGCTCTAAATTAGACCCTCACAAAAGGAATAATCATAAGTTTGATATTAGGCTAAGATAGATCTAATAAAAATTCACATCCATTACATAATATAGTCGATGATCAGTTCTGGAAATAAAATAAAAGATGAAGTTAGTGCTGTTAGATAAAGTATTATTTTGAGAGATCCTAAGATCTTATAGCTACTGAGAAGTTTTTAGAATTATACGATAACATGACAATAATTACATAGTAATGTTATGTTAGATATTAAATTAGACTTCAAAGTTACTATTGATATGAAGCAGAAAATTGCAACACAAGTCTTGAAAAATATTAGGATAGCACTACTATAGCTGCTAGAGCTCAAATTTCTCCTTTGATGAAAATATTAAATTAAAGTATATCATGAACTAGCGAAACAAGGATATCATACATGGTTCGTACTGGTGAGATATAGAGGAGATTCTGATGAAGAAATTATTAAAAATACCTAGGCAAGCATATAACCTACCTGGAGTAGTTATCTTTAAGACCAAAAAATCTACGAATATCTAATGGAATCAATGCGTTATTAAAAGCATTAAATCTTAAGGAGCAATTACATCATTGTACAATAATAGCAATTAGGACATAAATAAGGAGGCAAGCAATAGCATCGCTAGGGATTATACTTAACTTCATCCCTGAGTTATCAAGTTATAGTTATTATAAGATATTCCCTTGCCAGTCTTCGCACTAGTACTTCTATAACCATAATTAATATTAAGCACACTATACCTAGTACTATGATAAACGCATATAAGTACTTGCTACTCAGAAATCCAATTCCTAAAGCACTTATCATGAATATCACTATAAGGAATATTACCATAGATGGTACTATTATTAGTCTAGATGGATCTATAGAGAGTCTTGTGGCTACGAGACTTAAAATGACTGCTATTAATGATGTTAATATAGCCGTGAGAAACGTAATTATATAGACCAGGTACTGAGCAGAATATGCTTAACAGAGACATTAATGGCTGTAACTGAAACGATTATATAGACTGAGGCTACTATAGCATAAGATGCTATACTATATGTGACTGATGTAGCCGCAATCGGTGCGATGTAAGTTCTCAGAGTCAGAGGCATTGATAAAAATAACTTCTACAAAATGAGAGACCTATCATCGTCTCTCCATTATTGAATAGAAATAAGCATGATAAAAGTTAGAATAATTAGCACAAGTATAAAACTTACTGAGAGATAGCAAAGAAAGACTTTCATATGAGATGTTTTATTGATGGGTCTGGGAATTTGAACTCTCGCTAACTGATGATATTTTGAGGCAGATCCGATAAGAATTAACCTATTATCTAGATGCGTGAGATAGCCAATTCTTATTTAGTCTAGAAC
>CAZHBK010000044.1:4978-9611 GCA_964530465.1 uncultured Nitrososphaeria archaeon
TTATTGTAATAGTATGTAAAGGCTAGTATTAGACATATCTTCATAAAAAGTTTATGAGAAGCTAAAATTTAATACTGGTGAAATACAAGGACTAGGATTGGGCGGTATTGAAGTTTTACTAGATATGGTGTTTTAAAACACGCTATAATTTTATTGATAATATTAGGTCTTCCTTAAGCTTATACTAATAATACTTTCATTATTTTCTGGTTTATCTCTCGCCTTAGTTGTTCACCTATAGTGCCTATTTCTCCCGCTATTAATCTCTTATCTAAGGTAGCTATTTTTGAGAGTTTCAGTACTGAGTCTGTTTTAAGCCCGGTGAGATGAAACTCCGGGTGTGATTTACTTATTAGGATATCGGTCTCAGATTCGTATTTCTCTGTTCTTGAGGATATGAAGACAACCACAACATCTTTACCACTATCATAGAGTACTAATGCTGGTCGGAGCTTTCGACCCGTTAAATCGGTGAAGGGGAAATAAATGAGCACTATCTTACCTTTTAATGTCATCCTCGGTATAGACATCTGGTTCATCCTCTAGAAATTCCCGAAAGCTTTCCTCCTGAAGACGTAGGAGAGCATATTGCTCTAAGTACTCTATAAATTTGTCAAATTCATCACTAACTACAAAGTCTAGAATAGCCTCAATCCTACGCTTAACCTTCTCAACATCAACACCCTTAGGCACCTTAACAACTACCTCAGACAACACGAACACCTCTCATACTACATAGTAATTAACAGAACCTTATCAATATTCCTACATCTTATATCTCTCAATGAAAGTAATCTTCTAGTTTCTCCTACCTAATTAACATGAGGAAGGACGCAAAGGAATTGGTTAAGAAGCTTGTAAGGCAATATATAAAGTCAAAGCCTAAGAGAATCTCTCTAAAGCTTAGTTGGAATGACAGAAGGTCTAGAATTAGCTTAATAGATGATGGATTAAATCAAGCTGTTGAATATAATGATGTAATTTCATTCAGTCTCTTTGCTTATGGAGTAATGGAGGCTTATGAAAAAGTTTATGGAAGGCTTAAGGTAGCTCCTGTAAGCTTTAGAGAAGATATCTATGAAAACGGTAAAGTCTCACTAAACCTCTACCCCCACAGGCGGCTTAAGTGTGTTTGATATCTACGTTAAATACAAAGATAAGTAAGTGGCTGACAAGTTCGATAAGCTTGTTAGAAGGATGTTTGCTCCTATTATTGTTTTCAGGGTATTTGAAAATTCGGTTACTGAAGAGATGAGAAATAGTATTATTATTGTAAAGACTTAAAGATCCCCTTTTTCAATACAGCTACTGATTATGAAGCTATGGTTCGCTTGCATACAGCTAGCTCAGCTACTCCTTTCTCAAAGAATTAGTATAACATCTACACATATCTTTTCTCCAAGTATCATCTTGAGCAAGCTGAGAGGATAGGAGTTTACAGGAGGAATTAACTGAGTTAGAGAAGAGAAAGCTAAATGATTTAAAGAAATGGATCTATAAACAGCAGATGGATAAACGGAAGTAATGACTATAGTTTTACGGCTACTGCACCTTCCTTCTCAGCTATCTGCAACAATGTCTTCTTCCCATACTCCCTCAGCATCTTAACTAATGGATGTTCTAGATTTATCTTGTATAATTTAGTCCTACCTATTTTTCTAGATACCTTAACTATTCCATACTTCTCTAAATCTGGAAAATACCTACAGAATGTCTGCTTACTTATACCTAAAGCCAATGATTTCTAAGCTGAGTTTCCCCGCTACCCTTCTACCCTTGAAATCATCTACTATCAGTAAACTATTTTTTCTATAGGGCTATTCATTATGATGATTTATTTAATCATGTAGACAGAGGCTATTAAATTTGTTGAAAAGATTAACTCAGTAATCAACAATATACTCGAAGAAATGAGCAAGGGATACTAATTAAAGAAAAAGGATAGATTATCGGGATTAGATATGAAGGTATTACCTTTAAGCCTAAAGACCTAGAAATTGAAGATAGCTGGAACGAGGAGGTAGTAGGTATGTTGAAATCCTTACTCCACTTTGATACCGGTTCTTGAGGCTAATTCTTTATATTACTTGTCTTACTATAATAATTAATTATTATTAGATTAATCTTGGTTTTATTTTGGAGCTCTTAGGGACTTTTGATAGGTTGATGGAGTTTGCTGAGGTGAGTTAAGTGAGGCTATTGGTTCCCCTAGATACTTCGGAGGGGGTCGAGTCTAAGATTAGCGATCATTTTGGAAGAGCTAGGTATATAGCTATAATCGATGTTTCAGAGGGAGGAGTCAAGGTCGTAGAGCTTAGTGAATTCTCTAGGGATTTAGGGATGACTGTAGCCGAGTATGTCATCGAGAAGAATGCTGATGGTGTAGCGGTTAAGGGTATAGGTCCTCGAGCATTTGAAAAGCTTACATCTTCAGGGATTAAAGTATTTAGGACTGAGTGCGGGGATCTCAAATGCTTACTCGAAGAACTACTGAAGGGATCGCTAGAGGGGGCAAGTCCAGAATGCCCACCTTAAGTGATTGCTTTCATACTCTTCAGTAGTTTGGATTTCCATTCATACTCATAATAATGTGTTTAGTGTGGTGTCAAGGCTATCGATATTACGCTCAACTTGAATAATATCCTTATCTTACACTATAACTTAAGCTATAGCTCGATCCATGTAGTCTACGCATATCAGGTAGTCAACTATATCACGGATACTCTCACCTTCTATTATAGGAAGACTATAGTAGGTTAGACTTCGATCATATCATTATACAATGCCTGCCATACTACAGTAGCTTAAGGAGCTTCCACATCAATAATTACTCTTTATTGGCTCCCAAATAGATTCAATAGAATGGGTGATGTGAGGAGTAACATGCCCAGTATCTAGAGGATGTGGAAAATCAAGAACAATTATTACCTCTACTATGGGGACGAATACACTAGATCTATAGAGAAGATTATAGAGTTATAGCAAGTTCGGGGAATTTAAACCTTCAATCTCCAGCTTTGAAAGCTGGACTTTATAAACTTCTGTCCTAGAACTTGATGCAAACTGGGATAGATCCAATAAGAATTCATACCTATTATCTAATATATGGGATAATGAATCTATCAATAGTATTTTAATGATCTCCTCCTGTATTGATCTTTATTAACTATATCTACACGACTATATGAATTTGTCACTTTAGATAAGGGGGATATGTCAATTATATGTAGATCTCCTAGCCTCTTTTCAATTGTTTTCAGTAGATCTTCTATCTTGCAGGCCTCTTCCGCTATTTCCTCTACTGTTAGCTGTTCTTCGTGAAATCCTTTCTGATGAAACTTGTAGGCTGTAGTCCATGCATTTAGCAATTCCTCTCCATAGATATCTCGGAGTCTTCTAGCAGCCCTATCTAGCAGCTTGGTCCACCATGTGCCTCCTGTCTAGCTCTCTCGTATTCTGGTATCTTATTAATCTCAGAATAGGATCTTTATAGCATTCTCAGCAACCTTATACAATTTCTCAGCAGCTTGAACTGCGTCACCTTTCTCGATATACTCTATTGCTTCCCTAAACCTCTTCCTTAGTTCCTCAAGCCTGGCATTTAGGCTCACTTTCTACCACCCTTTGTAAGCCTTGTTAACGCGTAGACGAATAACCCCGTTGCAACTACTCCTAGAACGATAGGCTTCCATGGAGTTAGCGTGCCTGGTTCACGTAGCTTGACATTAAGATGGTCAATAACCTTAATAATCCATTTACCCGCTGGGACATACCACAAATGAAGCTTGTCGTAAACACCCCTATAGTACTCAAAAGCATCGTAAACAACGTTAAGTCTCCTAGATGCGAGATGCTCTATATATTCTCTCCTAACCTCAACCTCAGCCTCAATGAACCCGTCACTATAAAGTCTCAAGTGTAGCTCCCAAACATCGCTCAGAACTTTCCTCAAGCTATACTCCTCACTCTTATAAACAGAGGGAGTAGCTATCTCGAAGCCCTATACATTAGTGAGATACTTGTATACGGCTTCAATATCTGGAACCCAGAGCTTGAACAAGATATTCTTTACAAGCTTCTCTTCAACATCACGAGCTGTAAATGTAACAACGTCTCCAGACTCAAGAATGAACCTCCTTGGAATCACAGTTATGTAGCTATCCATAACCAGACCCTTAAGAAGCTTAACATCCTAAACAACGTAATACATCATAATATATCATAAGTATTATGATATATAGCTGATGTTTATCACTGACAATGCCGCAAGCATGCTAGATATAATTAATATTACGATTAGTACATGATAAGATTACTAGTTTAAAGCGAGGCTTATGGTAGAAGTAAATACATTCTGAGGAGTCATTCTTAGATAACTATAGCAAAATAATTAGGATTTCCTTAGAGAGCTAGCAGCATTAATAAACCTTAACTAATTAACTATCACAATATGCAAGTACTGAAGACTATTGATGCCTTACAGAGCTATAGCGGGTTCCGTGCTACCAGCATTACTAATGTAGACATACTGTTAGTTTTTCGCGATACCTTTCAAGCTTTTTATTTAACGTATTCTACATTATCTAGATCTTTGAATTCACGGTCGCCCGTTAGGAATAATATTTTGAGGCGT
>CAZHBK010000045.1:0-8242 GCA_964530465.1 uncultured Nitrososphaeria archaeon
ATCTATATCTAAATACTTTATTGTATTATACAATTTTGTTTTATACATTTATGTATATTATTAAAGATGTATCTATAAATCTATCTTTTTAGCATCTAAATCCTACTATTTTTAATGTTTAGGTGGTAGTTATGGATCGAGGGATAGTGTTTGTAACTGGTGGTGATCGAGGGATTGGTAGGGCTATTGTAGTGAGATTTGCTAAAGCGGGTTTTACAGTTTGCTTCTCATATAAGAGTAATAAAGGAGCTGCTGAGGAGACATTCAACTATATTAGATCTTTTGGTTCTGAATGTATGTATGTTCAGATGGATGTATCTAATGTGAATAGTGTTTTGAATGCATTTAAAGTATTATCTAATAAGCTACCATACCTGAATGTATTAGTCAATAATGCTGGTATTGTATCTAGGAGTAATTTTAGGGATTTAACTCTTAAGGAATGGGAGGATGTTATTAGAGTTGATTTAACAGGGCCCTTTATAGTTACTAAAACCTTCCTACCACTACTTGAGAGAGCTCCATGGGCTTCAATAGTAAATATATCTAGTGTTGCTGGTCAGACAGGTCACACGTCTACATCAGTCGCGTATTGTGCTGCTAAAGCTGGTTTAATCGGATTTACGATGAGGCTGGCTATAGAGTTAGCACCTAAGATTAGGGTTAATGCAGTAGCTCCTACATTTGTAGAGACCGATATGATTAAAGATGTTATATCAGATCCTAGGAGGAGGGAGGAGATTATTAAACTCCATCCGTTAAGAGATATAGCTAAGCCTGAAGATATAGCAGAAGCAGTATACTTCCTAGCAACTAATCAATCTAGATTTATAACTGGGCAAGTATTAAGTGTAAATGGCGGGAGATTGATATGCTATTAATGGGTATGTTATCGAATAAACTCCTTAACCAATCTTAAAATCGTAAGATAGCTTTTCGGCGCTTTTGGAAACCTCTGATATAATCCATATAATTCATTCTCTGCAAGCTTCTCATGAATCTTCTTCTTTTTAATTGCTGGATCCCTCCAATACTTCATTACTATACTTACTAACTGCTTCTTAGCGATATTCAATTCATCTATAGTTACATCTCCTACATCCTTATTATAGATCCATGCAGCGTAATATACGGCTAGTGATGGTTTCCCAACATATTTACCCTCTCTCTTCCTCCTTAAGATACCATATCTAGTCCTCAACTGAATTTGAAGCCTCTCATAACCTGCAATCCATGATTTTAAAAACCTCCATAACTCAGATAACATTGGATCAGATATCTGAGGTTCTGAAACAAATTCAACTAATACATTGTAGTCATTCATTAGTTTGTTTAGGAGAGATAATGCCTCATGAACCCTATTTGGAGGAGGTCTGTAAAATCTAGTAATATCGTACATTACAACTACATCTACATGATGTAATTTAATGTAGTTGAGCATCTCCTTAAAGACAGGTCTCTCAAATGGGTTAACACTACCACTTATATTCTCTTCAAAGATCCTGCTAATAGAGTAACCCCTCCTCCTACAATAATCTAAAACTACCTCAAGTTGACTTTTAGGATTCTGCTCCTCAGTAGATACGCGACTATATACAATTGAAGTAACATTCCCCGAATCCATAGCCGTAAGACACCAAAGTATCAATTTAAATTATTGAAGCTAAAGTATTTCGTAACTTAGGTTATTGAAAATATAGGAACAAAATTTAGATATAGCTACAATATAGTTTCATAAACCCCCCTTATTGAAACTCTACGATATTGGAGAAGTCGAGTAGGAAGGAAATAAATAAGATGGTTGAGATAAGCTTGAGGGATATATGATTAGTGGGATTGCTTCAGAATTTAATATACACATGAATACACTATATCAGGCGATGAATGCGTCAGGTTAAGTTAGTATTTATTTCTCTCTCAGATATGAGAAACTGTTCAAGCTCCTTCTCTAAAATATTATATATTTTCCGTCCGAACCTAGTTCTTGGAGAAGGTATATGAGTGTCTTGAATAAAATGCAGTGCGATTTCCAAATTAAATAGATAGAAGGGAATGTTTCCTTCGATATAGTAAGACCTAGCCTTTATAATATAATTTAATTTATAATTGTAATTAAAGAGAGACCACCAATATAATGGTGTTTACGTTTAAGGATTCTTCTTTCACTATTTATTAGATATTGTTATTCCTTTAACTAGGATATCATCATATTTCCTTCGGTAAATGCAATTTCTTAAACAGAGTTCTTGCTATTTCAGCATTAACTCTCATATGCATTTCTAGACACATCTAAATAATCTTCCTAATAGCCTAAAAATTTTTTGATTTTTGTACCATTTTTTATGGGTTGTATGAAGTTAAAGATAGGTTATATAAAGGAGGTTGTTAAGGGAGGGAGAATCGGTAGAATTTATCCAGCTAATGAAGTGCAGAGGTGTGGCTATAAGGCTGAAATTGAAGATAAGAAACGTGAAGAATAATAAATCTACGGAAATTATAGCATTAGTAAATAGTGGTTATGAAACTTTAGAGCCTGAAATCCTCCTACCATATTCCATCGCTGAAAAAATTGGGTTATACCCGGAGCTTCCAAAAAACTTTAAAATTATTGAATATACGTTAGCAGATGGTAGTAAAACAAAACTAATTAGAATGCCGAAGATATTAGAGGTATGTGTAATTGCTGAAGATAGAGTAAGCAAAACCGTACTATCTAATGTAGTAATTGCTGAAAAGCTGATGAACCACTTATAAGCGATAAGCTAACAGACTCCCTCGAAATAGCATGTATAGCTATAGGAAGAGGCTTATGGTGCTTTAGAGATGAATTAGGTAAGAAAGTTAGGAGGTCTTCTGAAGTAGCTTGAGTCAATAGCTTTTGCAGAAGGTAATTATTTCGCAGCTAATAATTATATCCTTAAATTAGATTAAATTAGATACGTAAAATCATTTAATGACCTCTTCAGCATCCCTGCTATTAATTCTAAGGCTTCTTTAGCTAATACCTGATACATCCATCCTTAAATAGCGTAGTCTTAAAAATGAAATAAAAAGATGAAAAATCACTTCAAAATGTTTTGGAAGTAAGTCTTCAAGCTTGATAAGATATAAAGAATAAGCGCGTTAAAGAAGTATAAAGCTAAGAATATGTTATTTTAGCATTGAGACCTCTTAAAGTTGCCATCTTACGTCCTCATCATTTATGCAGCTTAAACACATATTCGAATTACAGATTAACTTTTACACCATTAACCTAATCCTATGACTTCTTAGTTCTAACTATTTCAAGAATACCTAGGATCATTAAAAAGATACTAACATGTAAGTAATTAAATTTAATAGCAAGATAATTCTAAATTATCAAGGCTACAATGAAGAAGATACTAAAATAGAAAGTAGCTTTTAGGTATAGTAATACTCGATGCCTAAAGCTATGTAGCCGTTAGAAAAAATTCTAATCACTTTAACTATTTACTTTTTTATATAGCCTATAATACATGGTTATGAGCAGAAACAGAAGTAGCAAGTTTCTAACTAGGCTCATAAACTGTGTCATTGATGGGAAACTCCATGGATTGAATTCTACTTCTACTGGTAGGCCGAGAGTGTGATGTAGGAAGCTACGAGTCTCTAAGTCTTTAAAGAAAGTTATCATAATAAAGGCATCAGCTATATCAGCTATCGTATAAAGTAGAAGGCTTCTACGGGGCAACACTATCACTGCTAATGGTAGAATAAGAAGCATCATCTGTGGTGAGAAGACATAATTGAGAACGGTTGATGCAGTTATTCCAAGGAACGTTATGGATACTATAGTCTGATTATCTATGCTTCTAATATTACTGATAAGCTTGGCTGAAACTAGTAGAAACAGTGATAGACTAGCAGCAGCTAGTATTCTATGGATTTCACTAAACACATTATTGTCTAGTACGAGGTAGATACAGTTCTCGCAGTACCAGCTGCTATGATGCCCTATAAAATCTAGAAATCCTCTAGGCGATAATGCATATAGTATGAGGAATGGTAGAATAGAGGTTATCAATGCAGTTAGAATAAACTTGATAGCCACATCACGCTTCACAACCTTTGTGC
The DNA here is from genome assembly GCA_964530465.1 of uncultured Nitrososphaeria archaeon. Lineage (GTDB taxonomy): Archaea > Thermoproteota > Nitrososphaeria > Geothermarchaeales > JDFR-13 > CAZHBK01. Next base: position 4,096 of record CAZHBK010000045.1, read on the forward strand.
GGACACCACGCAATAGCATAAGCATCAAGAGAAGAAGGGGTAGAGCAGGAAGTATTTTCGATGCCACAGCTAACCCCATTAGAACTCCACCTGCACCTGGCCTCTCCTTCATGAGAAAATATAGACCAGTAATCATTAGGCTTGATGTAATCATATCCCAGTTATAAACCGAGTACATTATGATTGATGGAGCAAAAACCATTAGTAGAATCCTCTGACTATGCATACCTTCTTCTGCGAGGAACCTCTCAACGATTAAGATACACAGTATGAAGAATGCTAATGTAATTATCGAGTTTGCTAAGAAATGAACGCTAGTGAGATCTGTGAATAATTTCTTGTACATGCTAATATCATATTCATCAGGAAGCACTACAGTTATAGCTATGCATGTTGAAAGATACCATACTAAACCTATTACTGGTGGATACTCAAACTTATAATCGACATATGGTGCTGGGCAGAATTTCGAGCCATTGACTAATGAGATATATCCTTCTTCTCTATACCATATATCCAGCAACTCGCTTGGTTTTTCATAGAGATTAGGTGAAAAACGTGAATAAAATACGCCATATACAATATCGCTGTATTTGAAACCAAAATTTCCGTAAATAATAGGTGACTTCGGGTAGTGCATATATACGGTTATAGCCCAAACCGTTATAGCTAAGATCAGTAAGACATTACTTATACTTAGATACCGTTTAAGTATCATCGCTGACATTTAGTATAATGCATTGAATAAAAACAAATATCTCTTGTTACTTAAAAGACATATTTTTCTCCCTATGCTTCTTATTTCTTCCATTAGGTATCCACATATAGAAGCTAAGCGTTGTTGAGTACTAAACTACTGAGGTGTAAAGAGGATGCTTGGAATCCAACCTCAACACCGTTTACGAGTTCCTCCTCGACTATTCTCTCATCAATATTGATGCCTCTCGCTTTAGCCCAAGCCTCGATGGTCACCCATCGTGATCTCAAATCTTGCCTACCAGTACTAACACATAGATAGACTGCGATAGGTTTTACGGTATACATTCGCCACTAAATAAATCATCACAGCGTTATATGCTAAAACGAAGTAAGTATGTGCATCAGCTACTTCTCTCTTACATAACACTTCTGTTTCATTAATTATTAGTTATAACCCCTTGTAGTACATGATTCGTAATAGCACCTTATTGAAACTCATGAGATATTGGATAATTAAATAATACATATCTATATAAGGAGATATATTGAATAAATAATAGCAGATTTTAATCAAGTTAATCAATTTTAGCTACGCTATTCATTTCTTCGACTTGGCCTTTCCTAACTAATATCATTGCATCCTGGATTTCCTCGAATTTAAATATCCTCTTCTCAATGCTCAAATCTATCTTCTTAGCTAGCTCGAATAGTTTATATGCTGAATTCCTTCTGACATTATATATTGTCTTTATATTCCTACCCCATAAATGAGCATAGTTATTTATTACTATTGGTGTTGATGCAACTTGGGCTAATACTAGAGTTCCATTAGGCTTTAGATTTTTAAGCGCTCTCTCAACGACTTCACCAATAGGTGGGAATGATACTATCGAGTCGAGTTTCACTGGAAAATCCTCTTTAAGTATATTCCCAACCCATTTAGCTCCATTCGCATAAGCCATTTCAACATGATGCTTCGATCTAGTACTAACATATACGTCTATTCCGTAGAAATTCGCAATCCTAATTAGGTAGTATGCTGTAGGTCCAAACCCAATAATACCAAGTTTACCTCCAGGTTTTAAATCAGCATATTCAAAACAGATATATGATGCTATTCCGGGGCACATTAATGGAGCTAGATCAGCTAGATCAAGTGGTACATTATTTAATGGAAATGCATAATCTTCATAGGCAATAACATACTCTGCATAACCACCATCAACATCCCATCCAGTACGGGTAAACTCCATACAGTAATTCTCCAACCCGTTAAGACAGTACTCACATGAGCCACATGTCTTATAAAGCCATGACAACCCAACTTTATCTCCTACTTTAAAACGCTTAACATCCTCACCAATCTTATCAACAACACCAGCTATCTCATGGCCTAATATAACAGGCTTCTTATGGAATGGTAGATCTCCCTCAGCAATATGTATGTCCGTTCTACATATACCAACATATCTAACCCTAATCCTAATCTGTTTATAACCCGGCTCTGGATCTGGATAATCATCTACAAGTTCGAGAGGTCTTTCATCTATCTTAGCCTGCCTATTTAAAATCCATGCACGCATCTAATACACCTCTAAACACTCTATAGATCTTGCATATATGTAATCTATAGCTTAAGCATAGTTTATACATTGCTAAAATATACCCTAGATTATTCAGCTAGCAATTGACATATATAGGGATATATAAATTTTATGTAAGTTAATCTTCATTTGTAATGGGAATCGAGGAATTCATAAAGAGGCTGCATGAGTATACTATAAAGGCGTTAGACATTAAGTTTATAGATAGAGATAATGAAGTTAAACGCCTGCTAGAACTGCTAAGTTATAAGCCGATTACAATGCCCATACTAGTAGGACCTGTAGGATGTGGTAAGAGTGAATTTATTAAAGCATTTACATATGCTTCTAAGGAGTTAATTGGTGAATATGTTACGATATATCTTGATTTGAGGGAGGGCGGGGTTATAGCTAGTTTAGAACCAGGTGTGAGAGATTATATTAGATCGATGATATCTAGAGAGTTTAAGAATATCCTAGATATACCAGTTAAAATACATAGGCTGTTTAGAGATATGGGTACTAGGATGTATATTAGAGGTAGATCTATGATTATATTTCTAGATGAATTAAAGTATTACTCTAGGGAGAGAGATCTCCTATACTCATTCATCTCAGAGCTAAGTAGTAGGATTTATAATATTATCGAGGATGTAAATCTAAAGGAATTTCATCCAATAGCAGTATTAAATGATCAATATGTAATTCAAATGCTACTTAGAGATAGGAGTAGGAAGATATCTATATATCTAATGTGGAATTTAGATATAGATAACTCAATTAAACTATTAGAGAAGTTTAACGTAAAGATGGATATCGATACAATATGGCAGTTAACTGGAGGTAATATAAGTGAGATACTAGCTATTATTAGATATAAAAATGATATAAGGAGATATATCTCATCGAAATTAAGAGCATGCGAGAGCATATATGCATATGCTAGAGATATCGGAGTTGAGGATTACCTAGCTAGGATAGTATATAACATAGACTATCTAAAGCCATACATGACTGATCTTGAACTACCAGAATATAGACTAACTAAATTCCTATACGATCAGAATATTGTCATTACAGTTGACTCAAGAATAGAATACTTAAGCAATATTCCCACTGATGAACCATGGATAGGTAATATTAATGCATTTCAAATACCAGCATACTACTGGTGTTTAAAAACACTCATTGAATCTAGATCATATGAAGCTAAGCCAGACATGGTAATGAAGATGATGAGGGAGTATATTAAGAAGTAGCTCCTAAATCATTCTTTCAATCAATACAATACTGTAATTATACATTCTAGTATTATACATTAATGTTAGAAATGAAATTGAATTTAGAATCTACCTCTTACGTTAGAATGTTTATCGATAGAATCGAGAAGTATGTATCACGAGGTAAGAGATGTCTAATATATGATCCTTCAAAATGTTTCTTTAAATACTTCTTAAATAAATTTAGGGATAGATTTAAGAGGATAGTTGATTTACGAACTCTCATATTTAGGTTTAGGAGAGTTGATAGTATCTTCAGATATGTATATGATTCAATTAGGGAAGGATATACATTGCTTTATAATGTTGAATACTTACTATTAGGCTATCCTAAGTCTAGAGGTATAATTACTAAGTGGATTTATGAAGTTGTTAAATACCCTATAGTATTATATACTCATAGTTATAGAGTTTATAGATTGATTAGAAGACTGGGTTATGACTTCGAAGTAATTCATGAGACATCTATAAGTCATTTATTTACTAAACTCGCTGAAGAGTTAAAACTTCATGATTACTATAAGTTGATGCTTTCTGAAGGTAATTTATGTATGCTTAAAATACTATATCATGATGCTAATGATA
>CAZHBK010000045.1:8252-9447 GCA_964530465.1 uncultured Nitrososphaeria archaeon
ATCTCTTGAGACTGGTCAGAGAATCGCACTTACTTATCTAACATTGTATATGCTTCCAGGAAAGTTATCTAAAAAGTTAGGAAGTCAGTCATCTGTATTTATTAATAGATTATTCAGAAGTGGATTATTATTAAGACTCTATGGTAGAAGGGGGTGCTACCTAGTTAGAGATCCTATATATAGATATGCATTAATCAAGCTACTTAACATTAGCGATGATGAATTACATAGATACATTGGATACATGCATATTATACTTAAAATGATAGCTTCAATTAAAGATACAGTTGAAATACCTACACCTACCGAATCCCTCTACATATCTAAATTAGTAGGTTATAAATGGATTAGTAGAAATAAAATTAAATTTATAGACATTCATGGATTGAAGTATGAGGTTATATTTCCATTAAGCGATAATATTTCAAGATACAAGCGGGAATTCTCAACAGATGCAAAAGTTAAAATCTTAATATATCCATTCGATCTTAGAGCAGATGATATAAGATATGCTAGAGTCAATAATATAAGACTGTTAGGTCAAAACTCTCTTCTATCCTTAAGAGATCTAGTTAAATTAGATAGAGTTATCTAAAGAAAGTTACTATATAATTTAATCACTTATCTAGTTAACTAATAATATATGCTTCGTTGACTTCAATCCCATACTTAGATAGTTTTGAAGCACACGCTCTGCAATATTTAGCAAGTTTATAATCTACGTCTAAAACACTATTGCTGAAGCACATAGCACATCTTCTATTTATACAATGGCTCAAGCCTAATACATGACCTACTTCATGTAGTATCTCCTTCTTAATCCTATCCCTATACCTATCTTTATCAGCTAGCATCTTAAGTCTAGGTAGGTATACTGTAGCTGTATTAGCATATGGTAGTGCTACTCCAAATACGAAGTTTAGAGGTTCTACATATGCATCAATATCTAAAATACCTAATATCAATGTATCTCTACTCTTCATATTCTTACTCAACCATGCTGCAATTAACTCTGCATTATACTGCATCCTGCCAGCATTATAAAACTCACTCGGAATATTTTCCAGAGGATATGCTTCAATCCTGAAGCTATATACGTCTGTTAGTAATCCTAGGGTTAGACTTATAATATTTTCTACCTCTAAGTCTTTAAATGGATAAAAGTATACATTCGATCTGGTAATCATAGTAGTAC
>CAZHBK010000046.1:0-9362 GCA_964530465.1 uncultured Nitrososphaeria archaeon
TAGTAATGACTACATCTACCCATTTCTTCCTAAATAATGTTCTTATAACACCTCTCACTCCAGTAGCAATTATATCAGCTGGGAAACTTAGGAATTTAGTATAGTTGTCTTTAATCGCTTCATAATATAATTTGAATGCTTCTCCAATTCTTCTAGCCATAAACCCCCCAGCCTCTATATAGCTTTCAAGTAGGTCTCTAAAACATCTGACATTATCTAAATCTATATCTTTAACTACTCTATCCATTATAGCCACCCTCTTTTGGGAATCTAGTCTCCAACATTAGATTTTTTCATATTAGGAGAGATGATAGCGTTTAGACTATCATCTCCTCCAGTATCTTACTATTTTTAGTTAATATCTCTGCGCCATCTGATTTAACTAATACATCATCCTCAATTCTAACGCCGCCAATTTTAGGTATGTATATTCCAGGCTCTACTGTTACCACCATATTCTCTCTTAAAATCGTTTCATCAGTTGATGATAGCCTTGGTCTTTCATGTACATCTAATCCAAGTCCATGACCTGTTGAGTGAATGAAGTATTTTTCATATCCATACTTAGATATAATGCTCCTTGCAACTGCATCTATATCACATGCTTTAACTCCATCTCTAATATGGTTTATTGCTTCATTCTGAGCTTCAAGAACTACTTCATATACTTTCTTTAACTCAGGGGGGATTTTGCCTAGAAATATCGTTCTAGTTTCATCAGCGTAGTAACCGTTATATGATGCGACATAATCTAGTGTAACCGCTTCTCCAGCTCTTATGACTTTATTACTTGCTCTACCATGTGGGTATGCAGATCTATAACCTGATGCAACTATTAGGAAATCATATACTCTATCAGCACCATACTTCCTCATAGCATACATTGCTTCTAAAGCTACTTCATCCTCCCTAATACCGTCTTTAACTATCTCCATGCTAACTTTAATACCATAGTCTACAATTTCACATGCTTTTTTAATCAATTCCAACTCATAATCTGTTTTAATCATCCTAGCCTCTTCTAATATATCATCAGCATTTAGAATACTTTCATACTTCTTTGTAAATTTCAAGAATTGACTGTATGCTATTCTAGAGTATGGAATCCCTATCTTAAGCTTTCCATCATTAAACTTCTTCATAAACGCTTCTATAGGATCTATAGCTTTAATAACATACTCGTCTCCAGTCTCTCTATGCGAATAACATAATACTTCATTAGCCCATGTAACATCCTTAGCTCTCTCATACTCCATTACATGAGTTATAACTCCTGTAATCCCATCTCTAGTGATATAAGCAATTGAATAATCCACTAGATTCCCTAATAGATATCTAATTGTAGTACTATCTAAGCCGACTAAAATATCCATATTAGATCTATCTAATAGATTTAGTAACTTCCTTATCCTCTTATCATCACGATGTATCTTACTCATTTAAAACACCTAACGAAATGAATATTAGTAACGAATATTAAAATCCAGTATATAGTGATATGACTCTGAGGTAATGGTGGGGTAGGTTGGAGATTAGAGAATTTCAGAAGTTAATCTGGAGGATTTATAACCATCATGACTCGAGAAGAGGTGTGTTTAAGACTTTTGAATGGCTTAAAAGTGAGGTTGCTGAGTTAGAGAACGCTATTAAACACGGAGATCTTAATGAAGTAAAATCTGAGTTAGCAGATGTACTTGCATGGTTATCAAGTGTAGCAAGCTTATTAGGAGTTGATCTTGAAGATGCAGCTGTAGGTAAATATGGTAATGGATGTCCCAAATGTCATTCAATTCCATGCAAGTGTAAATATAGGGAGAATCCCAACAATTAAATAACTAACTTAATTCCTTAGGAGGAAGTTAACTTAATATGATGTAGATAATAAATGTAATGCTGTTATCTATCTCAGGTTTGTATTAATGAGATAAAAAATTAGGTGGATGAAGCGTTAATTGCGACATCTGAGATTAATACTGCAGAAGTATTTACAGGTGTTTTATCGAATGATGGTATTACCCAGCATCTCTCCCTACTAGCTGTGATAATACTATTAAAGATTCTAAATATATTGTCATTTAATTCTGTCATTTTAAATGCCTTAACTATTCTACCGTGTCTGTAATATAATCCAATACCTGATTGTTTTGCTTTAAAATCACCAGCTACATTAGTATGTTGTATCGTGCTAATATCTAGATATTCTAATACCTCATCAACTTCATTATACATATCGCTATAATCTGCTGATTGTTTAAAGTCGAATATCAGGCTATGTGGTTTTGGTGTATTGAAATAATCATGTCCGGTATAAGTCATGTTAAGTTCTTTAGCCGTATATAGATTATGTAAAAATGTATTTAAAATCCCATCTGAGAATATCTCAACCCGTCTAGTAGGTATTCCTTCAGTATCGAATGGTTTCGAACCTGGATTATTTTCTAAGTATGGATCGTCGATGATGCTTAAACCGGTCTGGAAGACTCTAGAGTTTATCGATTCTCCAAATGGAGATAGTCTATCTAGTATGGTATCTCCTGCAACTAATTTACCGATCCAGGATATAATGCTTCCTAATGCTATTGGAGATAATATGATGTTGTACTTCCCACTTTTAATACTACCTACTCTCGATATACTCCTTATAGCGGATATAATATCATCTATCCTCTTAGTAATTGTATTTAATAAGTTGTCGTCTAATTTCACAGAGTAAATCCTTATAGGGATCGCTATATTCCTTCCTCGAATGAGTTTTAAATCTACTGAGACAATACTTTTCCTATAATCTCCCTCACATCCATTTGAAACCAATACTTTATGCCTTAATAGTTTGGCTGAGATTCTTCCAGCGATCTTAATTCCACCGTACTGTGTTATAACATCGGCAATTTTCTTAGCGAAATCTACAACCTCTGTTATCTCAATATTATTATATAGGTTTGTTAGTGGAGGATAATTACATTTAATATCTGGAATACTGACATAATTCATTGATTTAGAGAGAGTATTTAAAGTATTCTGTATGTTATCAAGTTCTGTAAATATCCATCTTTCATCTAGATTATTAAAATCTAAGTGTATACATCTATTCTTAAGACCACAATATAAATTGATAAATGTATTTTCATTAGATTCAATAGGGTAAATATCCTCTTTATATAATTCAACAGAATACTCGATGGTCTTAAAACCATTAATTATAATATCTTCAATCTCTCTATCCTTTAAATAATTGAATATTTTATCCATTAGATCATCTAGATATACAGCTACTAACTTCATAATCATACACCTCCAAAAACCTTAATATTCCTAATTCTAACTGATGGCCCACCAGAGCTTGATGGGATCTTATGCTTACATACTGGATATAATTTAATATCCATTCCTCTAGCATCAATCTTAGATAGCATATCATAGATTGGTATCTCGATAGTTAGATTTTTTATAGGAGTTGTTATTGATCCATTTTCTATTAAGTATGCTTCTAATATGTTTAATCTAATAGCTGTTCCTCTATTCAATACCATCCAGTCAAATAAACTTTTAGCATATACGCCGTATACAATATCTTCAATTAATTCATCGAAGTTGTAGTCTCCTGCTTCAAGGTATATATTTGAGATTGTTGTAGAAGGTTCTACATTAAATGAATATGCTCTCGATGCACCATTACTCGATGCTCCCTGCATTAATGAGGCAGTTAACCTGCTGTGTAGAAATTCATTCACATATCCTTCTTTAATAAGCTCATGTTTCCTAGCCTTAACGCATTCATCATCATATAGGTAAAATCCATATGAGCTGGGAATTGTTGGATCGTCTGAAATATGGATCTCTGAATTGCCTATTTTCTCACCTAGTGATGAGGATGTAAATAATGATCTATCATCTTTAGATGGTTTAATTCTTAATATCCTATCTGCTTCTAACGATCTACCTATCTCATATATAAGTGCCTTGACTACTTCACTACTAAATATTAAATCTAGTTCAGATGTTGGGATTTTCTCAGCTCTCTCAATGTAATTGCTGAGTGCTTTAACATCATTGTTTAATACATCATTAATATTAGACTCCTTTATAATTTCAAATCCACCGCTTCCACCAATACTATATGTTCGAGTTAGTATCCTTCCATTATCAAACCCATTTAACCTATAGGTTATTAATGTCCTAGGTATTCTAGAGTATACTGATATACCATCACTATTCTCGACCAACTTTTCTTCTCTAGTATATTTAATCTTAACTTCGTATATTCTAACAGCATTTATATATGATTCCACACTTCTAGCTAAGTCGAGTAGGAACGCTATTCTCTCATCTATAGGTATATCTATATATTTTATTCTCTCAGAAATAAAATAGCTTATACTCTTATCTGATTCCTCATATGGAGCTGTTTTCAAACTTACCTTACGACTATTTAATCTCGCATTCTCAGTAGCATCTTTAATCGCTCTCTCGATATAAGCTCTAGTTAGAATGTTCGTTGATGAAAATCCAACGCCACCTTCATGGATTACTCTAATACCTATTCCCGCATCAATATTTCTATACACTTTGGGAGATTTACCATTTGATATTATAATATCTTCAGAATATACCGATTGATATCTAATCTCATAGTACTCTAGGTTATAATTTTTAGCAACATTAACGCCATATCTAATCACAGACTCTGGAGAAACCATGTTCTCACGTTCGGTGGAGAGCTTAAAAGTATATTAGCTGTAATGCGCATAAAAACTTTAACCAGCTGACTTATTGAATGAAAAATAATGTTAATGTAACTGAAGGATGATAGATATTATAACTATCGATATAAGTATTTTATTTAGATATTGCTCTATAACTAATATATCCAAACTGAATTTTAATTAACTACATAATTATATGTAGGCTATTAGTAGGCTAATAGGTAATAGGTTTTAGAAATGTTATGTGTAATGGATGTACCGCATTGGATTGAAATCAAGCGGAAGCATATCGAAGTTTTAACAAGAGATTATCTGATAGGTAGGGTTGATAGAGGCATAATACCATTATTAAATATAATCAACCAGTGTAATTCGTTAGTTACAACGAGTAGCTGTTATGGAAGAATAGTATTATTGGAAATGCCTGAATCAGGTGATAAGAGAGAGTGTGAATTCTATAGAGTATGGCATCATCCAATAGAACCAGTAGAGTTGAGGGAAGCTATATTAGAGTATAATGGATCTAAGCCTCTTTGGCTGATGGCTCAGAGTACGATACTTCATGTTAAAGCTAGATGTCTAGATAAGGCATTATTGCTAAGGAATTTAGCTGTATCATCTGGATATAAATATTCTAAAATCCTTTCAATATCAAGTAAGGGAATTACAGTCGAGATTAAAAGTACTGAACGCTTAAATTTACCAGTAAAAATAGGTAATAAAATATTAATTAATGAAAATTTTTACGAAGTTTTCCATGAAATTGAACTCAAAATGTTCAATAAGATTAAATCAAAAATGATTAGATTAATTGAGAATTTAAAAAAATTTAAAAATGAATTTATTAATTTCTGAGTATTCGGTGAGATAATGAGTTTTAGCAATGATTTCTTTGAAGAGATTGATAGGATATTTAAGGAGGAGATGAGGAGAATTAGGAAGATGATTACTGAGATGAGTAGAATTAAACCCGAGTTTATCTCAGAGCTTGAGAAGAGAGGAGAACCTATGGTATTCGGATTTACATATAGATGGCATAGTGGAATGAAGAGACCTGAGGTTAAATTCTTTGGTAATGTAAAACCTGTAGAGCCATATGGTATTAGAATTTCAGAAGAGAGTACTCCAGTATACGATATGCTTGATAAGGAGGATCATTATGAGATTATAGTTGAGTTAGCTGGAGCTAGGAAGGATGATATAGATTTACAGATAAAGGATAACCAGCTAGATATTAGAGCTAAGACACCATATAAGAAGTATAGTCTACAGTTAAGGCTACCGTCTGATGCAATATTAGATGAGATTAGGGCAAAACTCAATAATGGAATATTAGTGATAACATTGCCTAAGAGGAAGGAGAAGGTTGAAGGTAGAAGGATTAATATTGAGGAGGAGGATTAAGGTTTCCACCAACTAAAAATCATATAATCAACTTTATTAGCTTGCTTATTAGGTATTGCAATGATAAAACGTTTTCTAACAGTTGTAGCAAGTCTACCGGCTCTAACAAGTTCATCACCTGATATCTTATCATTTGAGATTACTACATCGATGAGATATGGTGCATGTTCTAATCCCGGTCCTTTTTCGTAAACTGCGAAATCAACGCCGAATTTTAAACCAGATAACACAATATATCCTTTTTCTCTTAAATCTTTATAGACCATATACTTCTCCTTAAACCTATGATATGTCTTCTCAGCATTTTTCATTAATCCCTCTATACCCATCTCTTTACCATTTACATCATATACCTTTAGAATATTCTTTTCAACTAAGTATACTGCCTCAAGTAAGTCTAGAAGAAGTGGTGCTGAGAAATCGGGTGATTTTGGTTTTGGAATGCCTAATGGTTTTCCATAAAATCCATTAGACCATAATCTTCGAGATGCATCAACATCCCATACCAAAACTCTAGTTTTTAGAAACAATCCTTTTATATATTCACTACTCATAGCTATCCTACATATAATAATTTTGCTTGTGCCAAATCTAAGAATTAAAATATATTTAATTTACCTCATGTAAGTAGGAATGTAATTAAGATATCAGCTGCTCTTTCAACATTATCAGCTGCATTCTCAAGTCTCTCAGCTACTTCAAGCCATTTAATGAGGTTTAATGGTTTTTTCTCCTCTCTAAATACTTTAGATAGGCCACCTCTATACACTGAGTCAACCATATTCTCAAGTTTATACACTCTCTCAACAGCATTTCTTAATTCAGCTGGATTATATCCTAAAAGATATATTGCTTCTCTAAATGCATCAATCTCATCATATAGTGCTGATGCTATATCTTTAAGGACATCTAAATATTTCGGAGGTAGCTGATCTACTCCTAAGTTAGCGATTCTATAGCCTGCACCATCTATCGAATCAACTATATCACTTATCTCAGCTACTAGTGTATATATAGCTTCACTATTAGGTAAGAATGGTCTTAATCTAAGAATCTCATTTATTATTGTCTTCTCGAGATCATATGCTTTTTCATCAACTTCCTTTATATTCTCGTATACTATATCTAGATCTCCCGTCTCACCCTCCATTATCATATCAATCATTTTTACTAAGAGACCCGATATCTCGACCATCAATCTAGAGAATTCCTGTAGGTAATTCACTATTTGTCTTCTAGCCTCAAGCTCTGAATCTCTATACATTCCTAATCTATAATAATATTAAAGTTCTTAAGGTATTTAACCTCATGAATAAATCAGCATTGCTAATATATTACGTTAATACTCAATTCTATTCTTGGGGTTAAAATTATGGAGAGATATATGCTTAAGGTTAGAATTGGCAAGTTACTCATCGATGAAAGATATATTATAATGCATGTGAATGATGCTTCAAAGCTAGAACTTAAGGAGGGAGATAGAGTTATCATTTCCTCAAGTGAGAAAATAGGGCGTAAGTTTATAGCAGTCCTCATGCTTACAGATAAACTGGTTAATGAAGGTGAGGTATACATTCCACATGAAGTAGCTTCTGAAATGGATGTCTCTGAAGGAAGTTATATTAGGATTAATCTAGCACCTAGACCTAAAAGCATAGATTATATTAAGAAGAAGATGAGTGGTTATAAGCTAACTGCTACCGAGATTAAAGTCATTATCGAGGATATAGTATATGGTAGGATTGGGAAGCCAGAGATTATGGCATTTGCATTATCACAGCATTACACCGGGATGGATATTGATGAAATTGAATATCTAACTAAAGCAATGATTGAAACAGGTGATGTTATTGAATTTGATGTTCCAACATATGACAAACATAGTATAGGTGGAGTTCCAGGTAATAAAGTAAGTCTTCTTATAGTTCCAATAGTTGCTGCAGCCGGATTAACCATTCCTAAGACTTCTAGTCGTGCGATAACAAGTCCTTCAGGTACTGCTGATACGATGGAGGTTTTAGCTAATGTTGAATTCACTATTGAAGAGATTAGGGAAATTGTATCTAAGACTAATGGAGCATTAGTATGGGGTGGTGCTTTAAATCTAGCTCCAGCAGATGATATTATAATTAGAGCTGAGAAGATTCTAGGTATTGATCCAACGCCTCAAATGCTTGCCAGTATAATGGCTAAGAAAGTTGCCGCTGGTATTAAAACACTAGTTCTTGATATACCTACCGGCAAGGAGACAAAGATGGAGGATGTCGAGAAGGCTACGCAGTTCGCTAGGTTATTCTTAGAATTAGGTAATAGATTAGGTATTAGAGTTCAAGTAGGTATTACGTATGGAGAGCAACCAGTAGGTCATGCAGTAGGTCCTGCATTAGAGGCTAAGGAAGCTTTAGAAGCTTTAATAGATCCAAAATCAGCGCCTGCCAGCCTTGTAGAGAAATCATGCAGTTTAGCTGGTTTACTACTTGAGATGGGTGGTAAGGCACCAGTGGGAATGGGCTATCAGTTAGCTAAAGAGATTATAGAAAGTGGTAAGGCATATGAGAAAATGAGAGAGATTATAGAAGCCCAAGGTGGTGATCCAAATATTAAACCTGATGAAATATCATTAGGAGAATATAGATATACTGTTTACTCACCCGTCAACGGATTCGTAACTCAAGTATCTAATAAGATTATTACTGAGATAGCTAGAGCTGCTGGAGCACCTAAGGATAAAGGTGCAGGGGTATATATCTATGTTAAGAGAGGTAGGAAGGTTAATGCCGGTGATAAGATACTTGAAATTTTCGCTGAGAGAGCAACTAAGTTACAAGATGCAATTGCAATACTGCAGCGTAGGAATCCAATCGTTATAGAGGGAATGCTTCTTAGGACGATACCAGAAAGGCAGATATATACCCTATATCCTTCTCCCTCATCAACAAACACCTAAATAGGATAAGATAAAAAGAATGAGGGGTTTACTTCTGATTCTTATCTTTAATATCCTTTCTCGTATTCTCAACTACTTTCAATCCACTATAAAGATCTTCTACAAAACCAGCATAGTCTTAAATAGTAGAATTATTATGGATGAAGGCATGTATCGAATAAGATGATACACACCAGATAGCCTGGATGCGATCGCCTGGTGTGGTGTAGGATGTAATGGGAGGGGGTGGTCGCTCTAGAGCCTTAGGGGGTTAAAATACAGAATACAGAGTACATTGCTATAGATCAATCAACAATATGAAAGCCCCA
>CAZHBK010000047.1:0-9296 GCA_964530465.1 uncultured Nitrososphaeria archaeon
CAGTTATACTAGCTACTCAAATACTTGAGAGTATGAAGTATAGTCCATGCCCTACTAGAGCTGAAGTCACAGACGTATATAAGTCTGTTGAGGAGGGTGTAGACGCTATAATGCTTACTGGTGAGACTGCAGTAGGCAACTACCCTGTTGAGACTGTTGAATGGGCTATTAGAATTCTTGAGGAGGCAGATAAGACTATTAGAGAGCCTGAATCAAGTCATCATATAATAGGTGAATCTATATATGATAGACTTGCTAGAGGCGTTGTAGATCTAGCTAGAGATGTAGATGCGTACATAGTAGGCTATACTAAAGAGGGTAATACAGCTAGGAGGGTGTCACGATATAGGCTTAAGAAGCCAGTATATATGGTTACATCAAGCGAGTTAATAGCCAATAGGATAAACCTATACTATGGTATTAATCCAGTCGCAATTACTAGGGAAGGCGACTTCTGGAGTATTCTATCTGAGGTATCTGAAAGATTGAGGAAGGAGGGCGTATTCAAAGAGGGAGATATAGTTATTTACATGGCTGGGATTAGAAAGGAGTCTACTGATATGATTAAAGTAGAGATACTACGTTAACTACCACCAGCTAGATCTCTAAAGATTTTAAGCTTCTTAAGCTCATTAATAACCTCGTCAACACTATAGTAGATTTTAGGTGGTAGCCAGGATAGTATATCTCCAATATGTATATCATCCTTCTCATTCAACGGTATTACCTTCCAACCTTCATGTTGTATAATCTCATCTCTAGTAGCTGGAAATTTCATATCTCTACTTAACTCCTCCCTTACAGCATCTAATCCATATGGTGGTTTGTTTTTAGGAAAATCGCCATATAGATCGAGATATCTAAGCCTACCCGCATCAGCATACATTCTAATCCCATGGAAGCACATTAATATCATCTTTACTGGTGCATTAGTAGCTCTCCTATGAATCCTCTTCAACTCCTTCCTTGTAAATTGATATCTATTATGTTTTCCAGGCCCGAAAATCCTACTATATCCAATCTCACTATTGTAATATGGTGGCTCCTCCTTACTCAAATCAGATATATAAATCATATCCTTATTCTTCATATACTCGATAGCTTCTTTAGATATAGCTCCTCTAGGCTCTACAGCGAGATACTTGTCATTTAAATCGATTGACTCTACGAATTCCTTAAGTAGCTTTTTAGATATAGCTAGCTTAGAAGGTGTTTCTAAAACAATAACATTACTATTTAATATATCTGCTACTTCAGAGATATAATCCATTGCATTTATAACAGGCTTAACAGGTTTGAGCATGTAATCATGTGTTACAATTTTCGGAGCTCTAACGCTAAATATGAAATTATCTGGTACCCGCCTCCTCCAATTCGCAACTTCATCAATAGATACCTCTCTATAGAATGTAACGTTAACCTCGACAAAGTTAAAGATCCTACTATACTCTCTAAGGGGATCCCTACCTGGAATAATGAAATACTGCCAACCACCAGTACCAATAAATAATTGTGGTGTTGTATTCATGGTTCTCCTCCACCGAATTCAAAAGTCCAGAGGTCTCGATTTAAAATTAAATCCCTTAAGAGTTTTACCGACTTATCTCTATTGATGAGTGTGAGTAATTTTACTAAATGCTTACATAATCTCTTCTCTACTACTGCTCTCTCCCAATCACCACAGTTATGGATGATTACTTTATTATCTAAGTCGATTGTAATATCGTAATCTCTAACTTTAGCTATAATTAAATTATTGGTATCTTCAATAATCTTAACATCTCTAGTATCAATCTTAATACCCCTCTCAAACCTATTCTTACCAGCTAATAGTTGCAGTAGATCTAGTATGTTCATCTTCATAACTTTATCATATGAAATCCTCTCAATCCTCTTTAGAGTTGGTGGTTTCTCAATATTCCTTCTAACTTCATTAAGAATCTCCCTACCTCTCTCATCTAATAATCCGAACATATCCATAATCTCGAGTGCATTCTCAACAGCATATCCATGGAAGTGATTATTAAAATAGCAGTATACTTCATCAACCGTACTACTAACATCTTTAACTTTAGGAACCCATTCCTTCAACTCATCAATTCTATATCTATAATTATACCATGGTCTGCTACCCCTACCATGCCATCTAATATAGCTGAAGTCAGCTGTAACCACTATATCTGGAGGTAGTAATGGCTCATCAACTATCGTATACGCTACATTATATCTTCTAAGAAGTTCATAGATGTCATCTCTAAGCCAGCTTACATCCCTAAATTCAATAGCATATCTAAAGTCGTAATCTAATACGTTTAAAAAGTTAGATAATAGCTTATAATCATATCCTAATCCAGGAGGTAGCTGTATGAGGATTACCCCAAGCATGTTCTTAATTTTAAATGGCTTTAGAACATCTAGAAACCTATTTAAAATAGACTCTACAGGACCAGATCTACCAAGCAGGTTCTTATGAGTTATAAGATTAGGCATTTTAACACTAACTTTAAACCCACTAGGTAGTACTTTAGCAATACTCCTAACAACATCCTCTGAAGGAATCGAATAGAATGTTGAATCCATTTCAACAGTATTAAACACTCTGGAATACTGCCTTAATAATCCTCTGCTACTCTTATAGAAGACGCCAATCCAACTACTATAACTCCACCCAGAAGTACCAATATATAGCTTATCCATATCCAAGAATATTCAGTGAGAGGCTAGAATAAAAAGAAATGTACCTACGAGTAATAGGTATGGAGTAAGCTAACATATTATGTATTCAGTAGGTAATAGAGGAATAGCAATATAGCTACTCCCACTATAATAAAATATGATAGATATATGAGTGCGATTACTTTCCTAGCCCATTTAACTCTCTCTTCAACATCATTGTCATCTTGCATTATATCATACCTTAGAAATAGTTGAAGTTACCTCACCTATAATAATAGAGAATTTAAGGATTCAATAATATTTGTTAAAAATCAACTGTAAAGTATTTAAATATCGTTTAATTCATAAGTTGCTTGGTAGATGATGAAGGGGAGCAAATTAGATGATTTAAGATGATATTACGGCTTCTAGGCTGATGCCCTTCTCTAAAATTGACTATACTTCTCTCCATCCACCAACTTTAATACTTATAATATAGAGTATCGCTGATGAAATTACTACAGCTATCGAGTGGCCAAATAATCCTAAACCAGGTGCTTTAGTTACATTTAATATTACTCTTGCTAATTGAGCGATATGCGTTGTTGGTATTATATATGTTATTAGTCTAATCCAAGGGGGTATGTAATCTAATGGGTAATATACCGGTGCGAAAAAGCTTAATATAATTGCAACCATATTAGTTATCCCGTTAACCCTACTTGGATCATCCACTTTAGATCCTATTATAAATCCTATAGGCATTAACATAAAGTATCCTGCCAACAGCACTATAGTTAGCGGTATTAGAAGCAATATATTGTATGGATTTAACTCATATAGAAGTATATAGCCTATTAGAACTACCGGTATTGAGATTATTAACTGAGCTAATGATTCTCCAAGTACGTATTCAATATATTTCATCGGGCTTGCAACTAGGAAATCTTGTAGTTTGACTAATACCCTATTAAACACGTAGTCCTGAGCGGTGTAGATCCCGGTAAAACTTACTGCCGTTACTAACATTCCAACTAAACCGTAATACATGCCTTCCCTACCCATAAATACAGCGAAGAATATCATTGGAACCATAGGCCATACTACAATTGTTAGAAATGTTAATGGCTGTTTCAACAATGGTTTAAGCAGGTATACTATTAATGCTGACACCCTCCTAAGCGATTTAATCATATAACTCCACCTCTCTACCAACTAACTTAATAAATACATCTTCGAGTGTGGGTTGCTTTATAGTTAATGTGAAATTCCTATCTACAGCATATTTAACTAGCTTCAAGAGTTTATCTGGATCTTCGACTTCAACTCTAATTCTACCAGCATTAGGGTCTACACTATACACTCCTAATTCACATATATACTCTAAATCTGAATCACTAATAGTTTCACGAATACTATAATCTAATTGAATTACATACTTCCTGCCGATTATAGATAGAACTTCATCTAGTGATCCGGAGGCAAGTATCCTACCATGATTTATAAGATATATTCTATCTGCTAACTCCTCAGCCTCCTCCATATAATGCGTTGTTAGTAAAATCGTCCTACCCTCGTTCTTAAGCTCTCTAATATACCTCCATAGATTCCTTCTAGCAATTGGATCTAAACCAATAGTTGGTTCATCCAGTATTAATAATCTCGCATCACTAACTAGTACTCTACCAATATATACTTTCTGCCTCATACCACCACTTAACTCTAAATTCTTCTTATTCCTATACTCCCATAAATCTAATCTCTTCAAGACTTCTTCAGTTCTCCTCCTAGCCTCCCCTCTATTAAATCCTCTAATCCTAGCTGCAAAGTATACTTCATCCCATGGTGTAGTGGTTAGATATACTCTACCCTCTTGAGGAGATACCGATATTAACTCCCTAACCTTATTAGATTCATCAATTACATTATATCCAAATACATATGCTTCTCCAGATGTAGGTAGTAATTGTGTAGCTATAATTCTTACAAGTGTAGTTTTTCCAGCTCCATTAGGTCCTAATAAGCATGCTATCTCTCCCTCACCAACAGATATACTAACTCCATCTAATGCTTTGACACCACCTTTATAGATCTTAACTAGATCTCTAGTAACTACTGCATCCATGTATCTAACGCCTCCATATATTGATTCAAGAATATATATCTATATTGCTATATAACAATAAATATCTCTACTGAGTTTAACCTATAAAGAAGGAGGGATTTATTGAGGATTCTCTACCTACTTAAGAACTTACTCTTAAGATATTCGATAAAGTATCTCGGGTTTATATCTTCTCCAAAACTCCTTCTAATCAACTCTTTAGGCTCGTATGTAGAGCCCCATCTATGTATCTTTTCTTTAAGATATTCTCTAATAGGCTCTAGCTTTAGAACGCTAACTAAATTCTTTAAACCACCTAGATCTCTATCTGCGTGATATGCTATCTGCGCTGAGAGTATATTACCGATTGTATATGTTGGGAAGTAGCCGATATTACCCATACTCCAGTGTATATCCTGTAGAATACCCTCTCTATACGTAGATGGTTTAATACCTAATAATTCATCCATAGTATTATTCCATAATTCTGGTAATTCCTCTACTTTAACCTCTCCAGCAATCATAAGTTTCTCAAGCTTAAATCTAAGTAATATATGTAGGTTATATGTTACTTCATCTGCTTCAGTCCTTATAAAGCTTGGTTTAACACAATTGAAATATCTATATACCTCTTCTACATCATAATCCTTAAGGAATTCTAAATGCTTACGTAATATATCATATATTGCATTAGTAAACTCTCTAGACCTACCAATTATATTCTCCCAGAATCTAGATTGTGATTCATGTACTCCTAATGATACTCCACTACCTATTGGAGTCTTTGATATGGCAGGATCTATTTGTAAGTCATATAACGCATGACCGAATTCATGGATAACACTAAATAAACTTCTCTTAAAATCATATCCTTCATACCTAGTGGTTATCCTGACATCATAAATACTCATTCCTATTGTGAATGGATGTGCAGATACATCTAATCTAGCTCTATCCTTAGGATATCCCAATATATCTAATATCTCTCTATTAACACTCTCCATAGCTTTAATATCATACTTAACTCTCTCTAATGGATGCTCTCTAGGATAGTAACCCTCCGATAATACTTTATCGAGTATGCTTTTAATATCCGATGTTATAGCATTAAATATATTATCTACATCTCTTGTTCTCAAACCCTCTTCATGTAAGTCTAATAATGCATCGTATGGATGTTCGTCATATCCTAAATGTTCTGCAATCTCCCTACAAAGCTTAACAATCTTATCTAGATAGTCTTTAAACATAGCATAATCATCTTTCTCCTTAGCCTCCCTCCAGACGATTCTAGCCTTAGTAGTAGTTTTAACGAGTTCCTCTAATAGCTTTGGTGGTATAGCCTTATAAATCCTAATAGCTCTCTTTAAAACCCTTACAACACCCTTCTCATAATCATTCAATCCTTCCTGCTTCTCAGCTTTATCAACTAATGATGTAAATTCATCACTAAGCATAATCTTACGTGAGAGTAAGTTTAATTCAGCAGCTGCAATACCTCTATCACTGGCTGCAGCTTTAGGCATATACGTCTCAGTATCCCAACTCATTAGAGATAATGCGTGTTCTATAGCCCATAAAACCCTATACTTCTCAATAATCTCCTTTATAACTTCATTTTCAAACAATTAGACCACCCTAAAAAACCGCATATAGGGTAATTAGGATATATATCGATGTATTAAGATAATACTAATATAGCTATATCACACCCTTAAATCTATCATGTAAGTCTCTAAGCCTAAACCAACTAGTATTAATGATATCCTTTAAATCACATCTATATCTCTCAGTAACATACTGTATGATTTCATCAGGTAGGCCATTCCTTTTGAGAATTCTCTTAAATTTAAAAGTATGCATTCTAATAGTTATAGCTCTCTTATAATAGATGTATATGAATAATCTAATGCTATAAGCTACTAGTACTATCAGAAGTATTAAAATATTTGTAATGCGACCTACTGTTGATACTTTACTCATAGCTATATAATCATTGAATATGAGTTAGTGTCTTTTAGATATTTAAATATATTAGCTTCTTATTACCGAGATCATTAATTTTAACTAATCCCATTTCTTCAAGCTTTAGCACTCTCTCCCTAATTATCTTTCTAGATGCCCTACCCCTAACAATCTTAACTCTTCTAGTCAACTCACTAATTGAGATTCCATCTTCAACGCTCAATACCTCTATTATTACTTTGGATATTTCATCAAGTTTTCCGAACTTAGATATATTTAATATTTTATATGCTGCATTCAATGCAGTTAGTGGTGGAATCGAGAATAATGATATAAGCTCACCACTTAATTTGAGTATATCTCCAAGCCTTGGGTCTAAATTCCTTAGATATGCTTCTATTAACTCTAGCTTAGATAGTATCTTTTCAAGTAATTCTTCGAAACGCTTCAATTCATCATTTTGTGAAGGCATTTAAATCCCTACTTACTCTCACTCGACTTCTTCTCTTCAAGCTTCTTCTTTATAAACTCCATGACCATTCTCTTAGCTTCTTCATTACCAGTAGATGAGACTATAACGGACGGATGTCTAGCCTTCGCCATTTCAAGTATCTTACCTAAAGATCTCAGAGTACTCACTCTATCATCATAGTATTTCTTAACTAAATCGTTAATTATATCGTCTGGTAGGCCTGAATCTTTTAATCCCTTATAAAATTCACTTATATCTCTAGCTAGTTTATCACCAGCAATGCTAGATTCGATTACTGATATTAAATCTTTAAGTGGTCCAGATATATCCTTTATGAATTCCGTTATAGCTGTTAAGATATCCTTAATCTCTTCAATCTCACTAACTTCCTTCTCATTCATAATACCACCTAAATATGCATATATCGAGCATCGTAAATAACTCTCATGAGTAGATATAGCCTATGAGTAGCCAATGCTCAATAATGATATTTCTCAGTAAGATTAAATAATTATCTCATATTGTTACATTTTGATTGATTAGAGGGATATGCTTAAGACTCTAGACTTAAGGAGAAATAGCTATCTACTAGTTAAGGGAGCTGCAAGACTAAATATCATAGATGGTTCTATAGACGTATTTGGAGCTATTTTAAAGAGTGGGGATAATGTTATAATACCATTGGAGTCTCAAGTACCAGTTAGAGTAATTAATGATTCTAAGATTGAAGTATACTTGAGTAATGAGGATTGTATTTGTGAGATAGATTACAATCCAATACCTGATAGCTGGGAGAATACAGTTAATAAAGCTTCAAATGCTAAGATTATAGTCGTACTCGGCGATGTTGATGTTGGTAAGAGTGGTTTTACATTATATCTGGCTAATAGGCTAATTAGATTTAATAAGAAGGTTGCAATAGTTGATAGTGATATTGGGCAATCGGATGTAGGACCTCCATGCACCATAGGATTATCAATATTAGATAAGCAGTATCCAACATATTGGAGCCTACCTACTACAGATGCATACTTTGTTGGTGATAAAACACCAGTAGGCCACCTACTACCAATGGTTGTAGGTACTCGAGAGATGGTTGATAGAGCACTATCTAGGGGGGTTGATACAGTAATAGTTAATACTACGGGCTTTGTGTATGGTGGTGTTGCATATGCTCTTAAGAGATATAAGATTGAAGCTTTAAAACCAGATTTAATAGTTGCTATTCAGAGAGCTGATGAAATAGAGCATCTGCTTAGAATATTCGAGGGTATGTATGAGATTGCCCGAGTTGACGTCCCTAAATCAATAGTTAGGAAGAATGAGAGACCACTATATAGAAGGCTTAAAATATCCAGATTCTTTAAGGACCCAGTTAGATTAGAGCTTAAGATATCTAGAGTTAAGATTATGAATGCATTAAATGGATTAATATGCGATGATGAGGAACTAGTTAATTCTATTCAGAGATGTGTTGGTTTAAAACCTGATTTAATACTTGAGGATGCTAGATCGATAACTATAGTATTTAGTAAGATGATATCTAAGGATAAGATGAGTAATCTGAGAGGTATGCTATCTAAGAGGTATGGTGAAGTTAGAATTGCTACAACTCAATTCTATAAAGGCTTAATCCTAGGATTATATGATGATAGTAGGAGGTTTTTAGGCATCGGTCTCCTTGAGGAGTTAGATTTTAAGAGAGATAGATTAATCGTTAAGACACCAGTTAGAGATCCAGATAATGTTAGAATTGTATACTTTGGATATATATCGTTTAATGATGATCTAACTGAGAGAGTTAAGTTTAAACCCGGTTTAGGCATAGTATAGGGTTATATTAGTCTACTTCCAGAGTAATCTAGTCTCACCACCAGTCTTATACTTAATCGGGATATTATCTAATATTAGCGGGTATTCTTTAGAAGCTTTACCAATTAATACAAACCTCCTCTGCGGTAATGATGATGCTATCTCTCTAAGTGATCTTGAATCCATTCTAGCTATCGGAGTTAAATATCTTATATCATCCTCATCCGATAGTCTAAATAAGAATAAATTATCTGCTTGATCAATTGCCTCAGGAGGTAGGCTTCGTGG
>CAZHBK010000048.1:0-9150 GCA_964530465.1 uncultured Nitrososphaeria archaeon
ACCACTTATAGCTAGTATTGCATCTTCAGATCCTAAAGAAGCATCATATATGGCTAGCAGGCTTGAAGAAATCGGTGTTAATGCCGTAGAGTTAAATTTAAGTTGTCCTCATGCTGAGAGGCTAGGGCTTGAAGTCTCTAAGGATAGAAGGCTTGCATTATCTATCGTTAAATCAGTTAGAGATAGTATTAAAATTCCATTATTTGTCAAGTTAGGCTTGCAAGATGATATAATTGATCTAGCTAAAGCTTTAGAAGATTTAGGTATTGATGCTGTAGTGGCTATAAATACAATTAGAGCTATTGCTATCGATATATACGTGAGGAAGCCTGTATTGAGTAACATCTATGGTGGTCTATCTGGTATTGCAATACATCCTATAGCCGTTAGAGTAGTATACGACTTATATAAGAATATCGAGCTTCCAATCATAGGTGTTGGAGGAGTTGAAGACTGGATGGATGCAATAGAGTTTATACTAGCTGGAGCTTCAGCTGTTGAAATAGGAACTGCTATCTACTATAAAGATCTTAACGTATTTAAAGAGATTATCGAGGGTATTAAAAACTATATGATTAATGAAGGTTTTACAAATATATCTGAATTAATTGGTTTAGCTCATAAATGATTAAAACTTAAGATATCTATCTAATGTAGTCCTATACTTTAAGTCTTTTAGAAGCATGCTTCTCCCGATCCAGTAATCTACCGGAATATTCATGTGTTTTAATCCTCTAATCAGAGCACGATCTAAAATATCATCCTCTATAGGTTTTGATTTTAATATATGCTTGATGGTCTCCCTAATATGCCAATTTCCAACCGGTGCATAGTATGAAGGCAGTATCTCTCTAAAGATAAATACAGTTGCAGATCTCTTAATCTTATAAAGGTATTCTAAAACTGGTAGTCTAGCTGCATAATAACCTCCATCCATTATACTTACAGAACCTCTATAATCCTCATAAACCCTTAAATAAGCAATATTGTTAGAATTTTTAACCCATAAACTTGATGGATGCCATGCTTCAATCCATTCAATCTCAGGTAAGCCGGGTACTAAGACAACTGTAAACTTATTACCTAAATATTCTCCCCTGAATACTAAAACTCTATCTATAGGCTTAAACTCTCTAACCTTATTCTTAAAGAAATTACCTAATGTACTATCTACAGCTGTAATAGCCCATCTAGTAGGTACCAGCTTTCTATCCCTAATCCTACCCAATAAACCACTACTTAATGCATTTATTATAGTATATATATCTAATCCATTTAGATATAATTCTACAATTGCGTCTGAAGCCTTAACATCATCATGTATTAACTTTTCAAGTGATGGATTAACATATGGATTTGATGTAACTTTAATTGATTCTGCAGACGCATATAATCCAACAGGCTTTACAACTCCATTAAACTTAATCTTTGGAATAGGCTTTTTAGCTAGTTTTGCTTCACTATCAACTGGATTTATACTTACTGATGCGAGTGATACCTCCATTTCATATAGCTTCCATGGATCTTTAACATTAAGTTTTAATCCAGTTGCAATTAACTCAGTCCTAAGTCTTATAATATCCTCTAAATCTAACCTGCCCCACCAATTTACTGGATCATCATACCATTTAGCATCTAACCCATATACTTCATGAGGGATGTTAAATAATACTCTAACCTTAGGATATCCATACTCTCCAATTATCAAACTAGGTGGTGTAGATCCATATACTGAGTCTAATGATCTAATCTTAAGATATGATTTAAGCCTATAATTGGCTACCTCTAAAATAGGGCATTTATCAAGCCCACATAACAATCGATAGCCTTTACACCTAACACATAACTCTGGATTTATACGCTTCATATACCTAATCCATAAATACAAAAACGCAATATATTTAAAAACTACATCTACAATATAGCATACCTACTTAAATCCTTAATAACCTACCCATCTTATTTCTCTACGTGAAGCTGATGAATGAAAGAACATGATTTAAATCTATCTAAAAATTCTTTTTTGAATTATTTAAATTACTAAGTATTCATTTTAACAAGCAACTATCGATAGTATTGCTTTACTTACATATCAATGCACTCAACCACAAAGCTACTTAAATTATTAGATTAAAGCTTAAATATATAGTGTTCGTAAGATTCTCTTAAAAAAAGACTGAAAGGCCCGATGAGAAAGCCCCGTTTATCTGAATGACCATATATGATGATACTATCCGGGATGAGGGCCTATATATTCTAACATCCCTTCTATATTAGTTTTAGTATTCTCTTACCTTTACTAGTTAATGTATAAAGTGTCGTTTGTCTAGTTAACCCAGTTTTAGACACTACTTGGATATATCCCATTTTCTCAAGTTCATTTAAGTGTTGATAGATCGTTGGTAGTTTAATTTCAACTCCTTGCTTTAATAAATACTTCCATATGGAATACCCATAGTTATATCCTTTATCTATAGCCTCCAATATCTTAAACTTCGTTCTACCGACTCTAATATACCCTTCTTCAATAACACCTAATTTTCTCCTCACCTCTTTAGTTAGTTCTCTAGCTGTATTTGGATCTTTTAATCCTGCACCAGTTAAAATGCATACAATACTATTGAAACCCATTTCCTCTAATTCATCTAATACTGCTAATGTTGCTGCTGCAGCAATCTCAATTAAAATTCCTTCATATCTTGCAACCTTAAGTAAGCTCTTTATTGCATCTCTATACTCAACTCTATACGCATACCCTCCTGAGTCCTTTATTGCATTAACGGCTAGTATCATATTTAAAGGAATTTTCTGTGACAGTTCAGGAACATGGGTAGTCTCTTCATAATCATCAGATCCAAGAATCCTATCAACAATAGGCGTAATACCTTTAATCTGAACACCTATCATCTTTGGTAATCTATCGATATATCCTAACTTGTAGAGTTCGTTAAATCCCTTCCAGATTGAATATATTAATCCACCACTACCCATAGGAGTAACTACCGCATCTGGAGATCTCCAGTTTAAATCCTCCGCTATTTCATATGCTATCGTTTTAACACCCTCAAGATATAGTGGGTTGTTAGGTAGTATTGGATAGTATCCCTCATTTATAGAACTTAAAACTCTATCTAACTCACTCTCTATATTCTGAACCATATATACATTGCCTCCATACATTAAAATCTGATATAACTTTCCAGATTCAATATTAGATGGAATGAATATCCTCGACTCCATACCAGCCTTAGAAGCATATGCTGCTATTGAAGCACCTAAATTACCTGGAGATAGCGTAGATACCTTCTTAAATCCATTATAATAAGCGTATGATATAGCTACTGAAACCCCTCTATCAATGAATGAACCTGTTGGATTCATTGCTTCATTCTTAAGATAGAGCTCACAGCTAACTCCTATCTCCCTCGCTAACCTATCTGCTTTCTGAAGATATGTAGAACCTTCGCCTAATGAGATAGCATATTTATAGCCAACAGGTATTAACCTATATCTCCAAACGCCTTTAGAACCATTTAAAAACAATCCCTCCCTATACTCAATATCTTCATACCTGACTACTAACGTAGACCTACATATCGGGCATCTAAAATAATCATATCTAATAGGATATCTCCTCTTACAGACACTACATTCAAGATACATGATACTATACCTTTCCAACTCAACCTTCTAAATAGCATTAAATACTCAAGCTTTATATTATCTTAAATATCTGATACCTCCTCTAAAGAAGACTATAGAATAATTAGATATATCAAACCACATGTATAACATCATCCATTTAATTAACCTGCTATAAAACTCTTTTCAACTGAGGAAATGACTTATAATATTTTCAATGAGGTATCAGGTGAGTATGATAAGTGGTTTGAGTTATATCCTGGAAGGATGATATATGAGATTGAATTAAACCTACTTAAGCAATATTCTAATGGTTTCAATTCTCTAGAGATAGGAGTTGGAACTGGTAGGTTCTCTAAGTATTTGAATATCGATATCGGATTAGATCCAAGTATTGGAATGTTGCAGATTGCAGTATCATATAATAGAGTTGGAAATGCTATACTAGCTTTTGGTGAGAATTTACCATTTAGAGATTCATCTCTAGAAAGAGTATATTTGATAACAACCATATCCTTCTTGAATGATTTAAATAGGGTTTTAAATGAGGTATACAGGATTTTAAAACATAATGGAAGACTAATAATAGCATTCATACCTAGAGACAGCCCTTGGGGGAGGCACTATACAAGATTAGGGTTAGAAGGACATAAGATATATTCCAAAGCTAGATTCCAGTCCTACCCTATATTAGTAGAATTACTAGAAAGACATAGATTCAAAATCACGAGTATTAAATCGACATTATTCCAAAAACCAAATGAAAGAATTAATAAAAGGGATATAATAGTAGATAACTACGATAATAGAGCAAGCTTCATAGTTATTGAATCAATTAAGATTAATCCTAAAACGATAGAAATTAACGGAAGTATCTCAAAGGCATTTTAACATCTAGCATTAGATATTTAAAAAATACAGGTAAATGCCTAACTAGTATTAAGAACATCTTATCTTATTCTAGCGTTATTTAAAGCAGTTATACTAGATATTGATAAAGATGGAACTTAAAGATGGTTTAGAATAGGGTAAGATTCTTCTAGTCTTCTCACTCATATATTATTTATAATATTCTTAGCTTTCTTATTACTTGTGTCAGGTTAATCTCGTTGCTTATAAATTTATTAAAGCGATTCTAACTTTTCTGAATTAAATTGCATGTCAGATCTTATTAGATCTTAACAGATCTTAATAGAGTTTTAGATAGTAATAGTTATTCTTTATAGATACATTAGGCTTCAGCAGTCAAGCAGTCCAATAATCTTAATACCACTTATTCTTTATGCTATCTAACCTGCTGTATAGTATGTAGTGTTGATTCTTTAATATTGTCATATGGAAAAGATAGGGAGATAGTTATCTTTTTAAGTGGTGGTGATATAGTCGATGTTTGGTAGGCTTCTGAAGATCGATCTTACAAATATGCAATATTCTGAGATTAATATAAGCGATGATATGATTCGCTTGTTTATTGGCGGTAAAGGATTGGGAGCATACCTACTATATACGATGCTTCCCAAAAGTGTTGATCCATTATCACCTGGTAATATCCTGATGTTTCTGACAGGACCTTTAACAGGTACGAGTTATCCTACCTCTGGTAGGATGGTCGTTATTACTAAGTCACCACTTACAAATCTATATACCGACTCTCATGCAGGAGGATACTTCGGTCCTGAGCTTAGGAGAGTAGGCTTCGACGGTATTATAATTACTGGTAAAGCTAATAAGCTAACATATCTCTGGATTACTGACTCAAAAATTGAATTTAGAGATGCTTTACACTTAAGAAACTTAACTATTGATGAAACAGTTTATAAGGTTAGGAAGGAGACTAATGAAAATGCACATGTGGCATGTATAGGTCCTGCGGGAGAGCATCTAGTTAGATTTGCAAGTATAGGTCTTGATAGAGACGAAGATAAGTTTAGAGCTGGTATTGCTGGTAGAGGTGGTGTTGGAGCTGTAATGGGTAGTAAGAATCTAAAAGCAATTGCAGTATATGCGGAAAAGCCTAAAACAGTCGAATTATACGACCCAGATAACTTTAAGAGAGTAGCTAAAGAAGCGATGGAGAAGGTAAATAATAATAAATTTATTAGGATTAGGAGGCAGATCGGTACATCATACTGGGTTGATCTAATGAATTCATTTGGATACCTACCTAGTTATAACTTTAAGCAAGGTTTTATGGAGGATGCAGTTGGATTGTATGGTACTTATATGAGGGATTACGTTAAGAGGATGGTTACATGTTATAACTGTCCTATTTCATGCGGTAAGATATTGGAGAGAAGTGGTAAAGATGTTAAAGTTGAATATGAGACTATAGCATTACTAGGTAGTAATAATGGATTTAAAGATGTCCTCGATGTAGCAGATGCAGTATACCTATGTAATAACTTAGGTTTAGATGCTATATCTACAGGTAATGTAATCGGGTTCGCTATGGAGTGTAGGGAGAGGGGTCTTCTAAAGGATGCTCCCTCTTTTGGTAATAAGGAGGGTCAGCTTGAGTTAATTAAGAAGATTGCATTCAGAGAGGGTATAGGTGATTTACTTGCTGAAGGTGTTAAGAGGGCTTCTGAGAAGATTGGGGGTGAGAGTTATAAATTTGCAATGCATGTGAAAGGGTTAGAGATTCCTGGCTATGAACCTAGAGCTTCATGGGGTATGGCTTTAGCATACGCTACTAGTGATAGGGGGGCATGTCATCAGAGAGTTTGGACTGTGAAAGCAGAGCTATATGGTATCTTGAAGAGATTCTCAACAGAGGGTATTGCCAAGTTTGTTAAGGAAGTACAGGATGAGAGAGCTGTAGCGTATTCATTGATAGTATGTGATTTTACACCATTAGATGTAGATGATTTCATTAAGGCGTTAAAATATGCATTGGGTTTTGAGTATTCAGCCGATGAATACCTTAAGATTGGTGAGAGGATATGGAATTTAACTAGAGTATTTAATATTAGGGAGGCTGGTGTAAGTAGGAAGGATGATACTCTACCACCTAGGGTATTTGAAGAACCTCTTCCAATGCCTCCTAAGGGAGAGGAATATATTAGGTTGAAGCATGATGATTTTGAGAAGATGCTTGATGAATATTATAAGTTAAGGGGTTGGGATGAAAGTGGAAGACCAACTCCTGAGAAATTAAGAGAGTTAAGTTTATCTAATATTGTAGGAGGTATCTTATAATGATTTGGAAGATTGGTTTAATTGGTTTTGGAAATGTAGGTCAGGGTTTTACTAGGATTCTAGCTAAAAAGCGGGAGGAATTGATAAGAAAGCATAACTTTAACTTTAAATTAATTGCGATTGCAGATCCAATAACTGGAAATGCATACGATGAGCGAGGATTAAATCTAAATGGGATTGTGAGGCAGCTTGATTTAAAGGGTAATATTAGAGATTTAGAAGGTGTGAGGAAGGATATCGATAGCTTATTTATAATTAAGGAAACCGATGTAGATATAATTGTTGAGGTAACCCCCACTAATATTGAGACTGGAGAGCCTGGTATGACTCATATTAAAACAGCACTTGAATATGGTAAGCATGTAGTAACATCTAATAAAGGTCCTATAGCACTAGCATATAGAGAACTAATGAATTTGGCTTATAGAAAGGATGTCTGCTTAAGATTTGAGGGTACCGTGATGAGTGGTACTCCATCATTATCACTTGCTAGAGAAGCTTTAGCTGGATGTGAGATATCTAAGATTCAAGGTATTGTAAATGGAACTACGAATTTCATACTAACTAAGATGGAGGAAGGTATGACATATAGTGATGCGTTAAAGCTAGCTCAGCAATTAGGATATGCTGAAACCGATCCAACAGCTGATGTAGAGGGTTGGGATGCAGCAGTTAAAGCAGTCATACTAGCTAATACTGTTATGGATGGAGATATAACTATTAAGGATGTCGAGAGAGAGGGCATTACTAAAATTACAGTAGATGATATTAAAAACGCATTATCAGAGGGATATAGGATTAAATTACTAGCTGTAGTTGAGAAGGCTGAAGATGGTATTAAGGCGAGTGTTAAACCAACTAGAGTTGCATTAACACATCCACTCGCGAATATCATGGGTGTTACTAATGCATTAACATTTACAACAGATCATTTGGGAGAGGTAACACTAATAGGGCCTGGAGCAGGTAGGATTGAGACTGGGCAAGCCATACTATCAGATATACTACATATAGTTAGATTATACTCTATATAACTTCAATCAATTCTTTATATACTCCCTTCAATAGTCAATCTTAATTTTTCACGATCATCATCTTACCAAGACTTATCTAGTCCTTCTAGATTTAAACCATCCTCCTATTAACCCGCCGATCGATGCCATAATAATCGATATGACTGAATACTTTATTAAACCTACCAATGCTATAAATGAAAATATCACTCCTACTGGACCGAAAAGTGATAAGTTAAATATACTTAATAGCATGACGGCTGCTACTAATCCAAGAATGCATCCTATTAAACCCACTATTAAGCCTTTTACCATACCTCCTACTCTATAACCTCCTATAAAACCAGCAATAATAGCACCTATCACTGGAATCCATCCAATTAAGAGCATCAACAATGCGGTAATTATAATCTCAGCTATCATTAACCAAGATAAAATATCCTATTATATTAAATAAACTACATAACTAATAGCAAGAACTAGTAATAAAAATGTGAAGTACTCGATATAATTTATCTTAAGTATGTAATTTATAATTCTTGAGAGCTATGAGGCTAACTAAGTTGATAGCTACATTAGGTCCTTCCTCAATGAGTAGAGATATTATCAAGCATATGATTAAATTGGGTGTTGATGGCTTTAGAATTAACTTTAGCTATGATGGATATGAAGAAAAGAGGAATATAATAGGTATGGTTAGAGAGTTTTCAAAAGAGTATAATAAGCATGTATTTCTAATTGGTGATTTACAAGGTTCTGGAGTTAGATTAAAAGTTAGGAATGAGAGTATCAAGATTAAACCTAGAGCTAGATATATCTTTAGTAGTGGTAGAGATGGAGATATAGTGATTCCATCTAGAGAATTATATGATTCTATTAATGAGGGGGATGTACTACTTGTTGATGATGGCAGGCTTGTATTTAAGGTTGTTAAGAAGACTTCTAACTATGTAGTTGCAGATGCATTAACCTCAGGCATATTGAAAACTGGTAAGAAGGTTTTAATTAGAGGTAAGGATATTAGACTTAAACCAATTACTGAGAAGGATATATCTGATTTAAAATTCATTACAGAAAATGAATTTGAATATGTTGCTTTATCATTTGTAAGCTCTAAGGATGATTTAAGAGAGCTTAAAGCTATAATACACGAGTATGATGGTGATCAGCATATACTTTCTAAAATTGAGAGACCACTAGCTATTGAAAACCTCGATGAAATCGTTAAGTCATCTGATGGAGTGATTGTCGCTAGAGGTGATTTAGGACAGCATTATCCTCTTGAGGAGATTCCAGT